>DAVZ01000038.1 GCA_002505765.1 Methanobacterium sp. UBA176
GCTAACTCATGCCATGGGAGCTGCAAGAAGCGGTGCAATAAATGGTGCAAATGTGGATAGCTTTGCAATTTATCCAGAAAGCACATTCAAAAATTACACCCAAAAAAATCCAGGTTTGATGCTTCCATCAAGTGTTAGGATAGTGGAAATAAACTACAAAAACTTTGGATTTAACCCCATTTACAATAAAACCCGCATTCAACTTAGAATAACTGCTTCGGCACCATCAACTAAAAATTCAGATGATAGAAATTCTATGGGAGATCGGATAAATTTCTATGCAAGAAAAAGCATTGCCGAATCATTCGGTACTTCAAATCAAACAAACAAGTTATTCAACCCTGTTTTTACAAGTAGATACGTTTTTACAACTGCTGATGTTAAATGGATATAAAATCATCAAACTAAAATACTTAATCTTGATTCCAGATTTAGTTAATTGAGATTATTATAATTTAATCTAAAATAAAGTTTTGGTAAAGAAATTTTTATTCTACGCGTACTTCTTTACTCTCTTTTGCTTCTGTAAGAGGAACCCGCACTGTTAACAAACCATTCTTATATGAAGCGTTGCTTTTATCTGCATCAAATTCGTGTGCAAGCACCCAGCAACCAGTGTATTCCATATTTCGCCTTGGTGCCTTAACACAGAAGGTATTTTCTGTTATCTTAACCTCGATATCTTCTTTTTCTACACCGGGGAGTTCAATTTCCATTATATATTCATCTTCGGTATGATAAATAAAAGCTGCAGGGGAAACAGGCACCTTTGGATTTTCATTATCAGCCATAAAATCACCGAGTAATACTTTTATTGCAATTTATATTTAAATATTTTTATGCTGATTTTAAAGCGCTAATCAAACCTGATATTTATAGCAGGTTAAATTAGATGGAATACATTTAGATGGTGCACATGTAATATTCACCATCCGGTAAGTTTATTTTTTTTATTATGCCTTTGTCTTCAAGTTTAATTATTAGATGGTACATCTGGAGGTTGCTGAGTTTTAAATCACCATATAACAGGTTTCCTTCAAGTATGTGTCTTGAAATAAGCCCCTCATCATTTGCCAGTTCTTTGATTATTTCATGGGCGTTTTTTTCTTCCAGGTTAAGTTCTTCCTGGCGAACATCTGCATTTGATTCAACGATGCTGATTTTAGAATCAACTCTTATTGACCTGATGTAGTTATCCACATTAGAGATCAGACCTTTAACCTCTAAATTATTCAACATGTCTTTTAACTGGGTCTCTGATAAATCTAAATCTAATTTTAAAATGTTATAAGGAACACCGTCGTTGTATTCTGCCTGAAAATATTTAATTTGATTTAAAATGAGATTTTCTTTTCTGGTGATTGTAATCATGTTAGATGATAGGGAATTTATTTTACTTATTTTTAACTCATATTAGTGTAATATAACAACTTTAACCGATAATTATTTATAATTATTCTGGATTTAATTGAATATAATAAATGATAGTCTCCTTTAAGAGTCCTATATTGAATTTATTTCGAATTTTAAAAAATCAAAAATTGTATAATCCTTAAATTCAAATGGAATGTTCAAGTCTAAATCAAGTAATTATTGGTTGAATAGTAATTTTAAATGATTTTCAGATTGAGTTAAATAGTCTTCTGCAAATAGAAAGTTAATAACATCTAATATTGATGGAGGATTTAAAATAAGAAATATAGAAGAAATGGTACAGAAATTAGAGTTTAGTCTTGGAAAGCAATTAGGAAATCCTCTTTTTAATTTTGATGACTGTAAATCTTACCATCTTAATAAAAAGAATTTTCATGAAATTAAACCAGCATCACCCAAAAGAAAAATCGCTTTTGTTGATGGTGGTAATCAGGAAATTTTTCATGCTCCCAACTTTTCTATCCAGGTAAATAGAGTTTATTTCAGCATGTTTAGAAATAATGAGCGTATTCTTCCAAAATCAGATATTCCAACCAAAATAGAATTTATATCCATGGTTTCTTCAGAATATGACAAAGATAAAAAAGAAGTATTTTACGAAACATCTATTTTCCCTAGTTTAAATGATTATCAGGAATATTTACCATTAGAAAAAGATTTAAGCTTCAGTTCAAAAGAAAGAGCTGTGATGTTAGGTATGCAGAGGTATGATATTGAAAGGGTCTCCTCTATTGCCAGAAGATTTGCCGAATGGTCTTTTTCAAGACATGTTATTCAAAATGAAATGGAAGATGATGATATGATTGTTAGAGACGGTTCACTACAAATATCCTTTGCAAATGAAGATAAATATTCCGAAGAGGCTTTTAAAGCAGCTCAAAAAGAAAATGTTTACTTCACTGGCTTATCAAAAACATCACATCTTTATACTGATACCGGACTTTCTTTAATAGGTTCCATTCAGGAGTTTGCTGAAGAATGTGGAATTGATCACGATTTATGGTGTTATTATCCAATTGCAGATCGCTGGGCTCCTACTCATAAAGCTGTAATAATGATTGCAAAATTTAATTCATGCTCAGATAGAATATTTAGATTTGAAATTTTAAGAGAACAATTTCAGAAAATGGATGAATACGCTATTTTAAATGTTTTATCATCTATTGCTGATAATTCAAAGGATTTCTGTTTTCCAGGCTATCCATACGGATTAATTGACGCAGATTTAAGAGCAAGGGTTCGAAGTGAAGAATTAGATATCTACAGGACTCTTATATTATCTGAAATCTCAAAAAAACCGGAATTATTGAATAAATTCAATTTTCACGTAAGGGCCACAGATAGCCATGATATTTTAAATAACATAGCAGGTGACTGAAATGGACGATAAATTCCAGACAATTGGGCAAATTATTGGTGGAGGATCTTCAAGAATCCTTATCAGAGAAAAAGATGGATCTAAATTAGAGCTTGGAGGATTGCTGGTAATAGACGATGCTGATGATCAGACGCTAATTCTTCAAATAAATGATTTAGAGTATAGAAGTTTAATACCTCAATCAATGCATGAACTGGCTTCAGGAATGAATTTAGAGGGATTAGGAACTAATTTAGAGTTTATGGAGCCACAGTTAAGAAACTACATAGTTTCAAGATCTAAGGCAATACTCCATTTAGTGGATGGTATTCCCAGAATTCCCAAAACACTTCCCACTTATTTTAATTCTGTCAGGCACATAACTGAAAAGGACTTAAAGTTTCTAACCAAACCAAAAAACCCTCTTTATCTTGGAGATGTTAGGAGTGGCTCAAAAATCCTTAATCTTCCAATTTATATTGATGCATCCGAAGCTATACCACATCACATTCTAATTCCAGCAACAACAGGGAGAGGTAAAAGTAATCTAGTAAAGGTTATGTTGTGGAGTCTTTTAGACCTTGATAACTTTGGAATTCTTGTTTTAGATCCACACGACGAATATTATGGAAGAAATGAATTATGCCTTAAGGATCATCCAAACAACAAAAATCTGGTTTACTATTCTCCTGACGCGCCAGCAGGTACAAATACACTGGTAATAAACATTAAATCGATCCTTCCCGACCATTTAAAGGAAATAATTAATTTTTCATCTGCTCAAAATGATGCTATTTATAGATATTATAATACTTTTGGTAATGAATGGATTATTAAGATAGTGGAAGGCGTAGAAATTCAGGACATAAGTTTTAAGACACTTCAAGTCCTAAAAAGGAAATTCGATAATATTTTGGGAGTATATTTTGATGAACTGGGTCAATTCCAGTCAAGAAACAATATCTTCAGCGATACTGCTGGAAAAACAACTATAAAAGATGTTATAAATTCACTTGAAGATGGAAAAATTGTTGTTATTGATACTTCCAGGCTATTAGGAGATGCTGAAATGCTGGTTGGAAGTATAATAACTGAAACTCTATTCAACAGATATCAGCGATATAAATTAGAGGGAAGTTTAAATGAAAAGCCGAAAATTGGAGTTGTTATTGAAGAAGCACCACGTGTACTTGGTAAAGAGGTAATAGAAGCTCAAGGGCACAATATTTATAGTACAATAGCCAGAGAAGGTCGTAAATTTAATATAGGCCTTATTGCAATTACTCAACTTGTAAGCCTTATTCCTAGAACTATTTTAGCTAATATAAACACTAAAATCATTCTTGGTAATGAAATGGCTCAGGAAAGAGCAGAAATAATAGGAAGTGCATCGCAGGATCTTTCAGATGATAACAGAACAATTGCAAGCCTTGATAAAGGAGAAGCCATAGTAAGCAGTATATTCACAAAATTTGCAGTACCAATTCAAATTCCGCTTTTTGAAGAATATTGCTCAGAGCACATTAAAGAATCTGAGCATCAAAATTCCCGGAGTAAAAGAGAGGACAAAAACATTGCCTTTATATAATAATTAATCATTATAACTCTATAATTTGATTTTGGTGAATGAATTGTACAAATTTGCACATGTTTCTGATTGCCACATAGGAGCACAAAAATATCCTGAACTCAAAAAAATTGAGTTAGACGTATTTAATCAGTGTTTAGATAGATGTATTGCTGAAAATGTTGATTTTATAATCATTGCAGGTGATTTATTTCACTCTAATCTTCCTAATATGGCCTCAGTTAAAGAGGCCGTAGAAAAAATGAGAAAAGTCAAAGAAAATGGAATTCCAATTTATGTTAACTATGGAAGTCACGATTACAGTCCTAATGAGACTTCAATTATTGATTTATTAAACAGTGCGGGATTAATCACTAAAATTGTTCAAGGACGTGTTGATAACGGTAAATTGAACCTGAAATTTTTTAAAGACCCAAAAACTGGAGCTAAAATTTGCGGAATTTCTGCAAGAAAAATGGGATTAGAGGAAAATTACTTTAAAGTTTTAGATAGGGAAAGTTTAGAGTATGAAGATGGATTTAAAATTTTTGTATTTCACAGCGCAATTTCTGAGTTTAAACCAGAATTTTTAGCTGATATGGACTCAATTCCCATATCTCTATTCCCTAAAGGATTTGATTATTATGCAGGAGGCCATATTCACAAAAGATCCATTAATGAATATATGGGATATGGTAAAATAGTCTATCCTGGTTCTCTTTTTGGTTCTTATTCTAAGGATTTTGAAATAAATGCTAATGGTGAAAAAAGAGGTTTTTATATAGTTGATTTTGACATAGAAATCCGGAATATTGGATTTATAGAAACTCCTGCCTGTGAATATAATTACATTAAATACGATGCCAGCGGCAAAAACTCCATTCAGGTTCAAAGTGAGCTTCTTGAAAGGTTAAAGTCAGAGAATGTAACTGATAAAATAGTTCTTCTTAAAATTAAAGGGGAGCTTTCAGGTGGGAAAACATCTGATATTGATTCTAAACTTATCAGAAATCTTCTGACTAAGAATGGTGCCATTCATGTAAGTATTAATAGACATGGATTGATTTCAAAGGAGCATAAAAAAATCCAAATTATGGAAAACAACATTCCCAAAATTGAAAATAAGCTTTTTGAGGAAAATATTGGGAAAATTAAGGTTACCAATAAAGAACTCAAATCTGAAAAAGGAGTTAAGTTTGCTAATGAACTTCTAAATGTATTAAGGGATCAGCAAAAGCCTAATGAAAAAAAAGGAGATTATGAAAGGCGTATTATATCAAATGCTGTAGATACTCTTAAGATTAATGATGAATCTGAGAATAAATAAAAAAATCAAGTGAAAATAGATGATAATCAACTCTTTAAAAATTAAAAATATCAGAAGCTATGAAAACGCAAAAATCAATTTCAAAGAGGGAATTACTCTATTTGAAGGTGATATTGGCTCTGGAAAGTCAACTATTTTAATGGCCATTGAATTTGCTCTTTTTGGATTAGGATCTGAAAAAGGAGCTGCACTCCTTAAAATTGGCGCCAAAGAGGGAAATGTTTCACTTGATTTTGAAGTTGAAGGAGAAAGATACAATGTATTTAGAAGTCTTGTAAAACGAAAAACGGGGATTCATCAGGGTAAAGGTCAAATAATAACTCCAAATGAAGGTATACTAAAACTTTCATCTACAGAAATGAAAGAGAAAGTATTGAAAATACTGAATTTTAATGAACCACCAAATGCAAAGGCTAAAAGTATAATATATCGTTATGCTATTTTTACACCCCAGGAAGAAATGAAATCTATATTACAGATGCCTGCAGATGGCCGTATTCAAACATTAAGAAAAGCGTTGAGGATTGAAGATTATAAAACTGCAATGACCAATGCATTGAGTCTAGCAAGACACATCGATAAAAAGATCATAGAATACACATCCAAAGCATCGGATATTGACAGATACAAGGATAATTTAAAATCTGCGCAAAAATCTGTTAAGGAAAATGAATTATTTCTTGCTAAATTAACTGAAAGCGAAGAAACTGTGGATGGGGAATATAAGAAGCTTCAAGAAGACATAAATGAGTTTCAGGAAACTAAAACAGAGCTAAGAGAACTAAAAGTACAAATACCACTTCTAAAAAAACAAATTCAAAGAAATGAAAATGAAATTATCCATAATAATAACCAAATGGCCGTTTTAACTGAAAAAATTGAAAAAGAGCTCGAACCTCATGTAATGAAGCTTAAAAAAGTGCCTGAACCAACAACAAAAACCGAAGAAGAATTGGATAATAAACTTAAAGAAATTAGAAGAACAGAAAAATATTTAAGGGAAAAACGAGCAGTTGTTGAAACTAAACTACTTGATTACGAATCTATAGAAAAAAATAAGGTCTGCCCTACATGTGATAGGCCAATTGACTTCAAAGAGTTTAAAAAAGAGATTGATAATAAATTAAAGGAGCAGGAAGAGTATTCAGCAGAAATTCAAAAATGTGAAAGAGTAATGGAAGTACTGGATAACCTTCTTAAAAAAATAAGAGGATTCAAAGATTTGCAGATCAAAATTAATGATCTTTCACGCCAAATTATTGACAAAAAAGCAAAAATAGAAGAACTTGAGTCTAAAAATTCCAGCTTATCGAAAATTATACTGGAAGATATTGTAAAACTCGATGAAATAGAAAAAAACGTTCAAGGATTTGAAGAAATAGAAATTAAAATTTCTGAACTTGAAGAAATGAGAAAAATTAAAGAAGAAGAACGCGGTAAGGTAAAGAAAGATATTTCATCGGTAGAAACTGCAATTAAAATGTTTAATGAGACAATCGAAAAATTAAATAATGAAATTAGGCGAAAACAAGAGTTTAAATCTAAAGGAGAATATCTGAGAGAATATTACATCTGGATAAAGGACTTTTTTATTCCTGCACTGGAAAATATTGAAAACCACGTTATGTTAACCATCAATATTGAATTTAACCAGTATTTCCAGAAATGGTTCAATATACTTGTAGAAGATCCAGATAAAAATGCAAAGATTGATGAGGACTTTACTCCAATTATAGAACAGGATGGCTATGAACAGGAAATAGAATATTTAAGTGGTGGAGAAAAAACGAGTGTCGCATTAGCATATCGATTAGCTTTAAATAGTATTGTTCAGAGGATATCTACTGGAATTAAGTCTAATGTACTGATTTTAGACGAACCTACAGATGGATTTAGCAAGGAACAGTTGTTCAAGCTTAGAGAAATCCTTGATGAACTGGAATGTCCTCAAATTATTATTGTTTCTCATGAAGAAGAACTGGAAAGTTTTGCTGATAATATCTTCAAAATTGAAAAAATAAACGGAAGTTCATGCATAACTTCAAATTAATGATTAGCCTGCCTTTTCCGTATTCTTGTTCCTCCCGGCAATGGATACGAATATACCAATAAAACAGAGCACTGTAAATATCACAAATGCTATTTGTATGCTTGATAGAAGTGCAGAGTAGTTTTCAGGTGTTATAACCACTCTTCCGATGAACATTGAAAATATCAATATGGCTAGCCCCATGCTCAGAGTTTGCCCTATTAGTCTCATTGTGCTTACAGTTGCAGATGCAATTCCCAGAAATCTTCTTTCAACCGATCCCATGATTGCATTGGTGTTCGGTGATGAAAACAGTCCAAAACCTGCTCCGAGTACAACCAGGCCAATTATTATAAAGATTATGTTTGTACCGGTATTTAAAAAGATGAACTGGGCAAGTCCAATGGTTGTAAGTGTCATTCCTATGGATGCAATGATTCTTGGGTCGTATTTATCTGATAGTCTTCCAGCAAAAGGTGCTAAAATGGCCATAACAACTGGTTGAGCAATTAAAATAAATCCAGCGCTTTGTGGGTCTAATCCTTTTATATACTGTAGATATAGACTTAATAGGAAAACAACAGCAAATGTAGCCATGTAATTGATCAAAGCTGCTAAACTTGAAGATCCAAAAGTTCTGTTTTTAAATAGTTTCATATCAAAAACAGGGAATTTTTCCCTTAACTCAAGTATTACAAATGCTATAAGCCCGATTAAGCCTATTATTATCATTAAGATTCCTATGGGTCCCGGTAGCTCTGAAAACCCGAAAATAAACATAAATAAGGCTATACTATAAAGTATTGTGCCTGGAATGTCCAGTGATTCCCCTTTACATGCTGCCCATTCTCCTTTTAGTTTCCAGAAGGTTAGGAAAAGTACAAGGACTCCTAAAGGTATCACAAAATAAAAAAGACTCCTCCAACCTAAATAATGAGTCATAATTCCACCAAGGGCAGGTCCAAGAGACAAACCTACATAAACAGCTCCAATAGTAAAACCTATGGCTTTACCTCTCTCTTGAGGAGGATAAATGGCTGTAACAATTGCTAAGCTTGTAACAAACACCATTGCTGTTCCAATACCCTGAATTACCCTGAATCCTATAAGTGCTATGTCCGAAGGTGCTATGGCACATAAAAAAGATGAAAAGGTAAAAATTATCATTCCACAGGTAAATACTTTTTTCATCCCGTAAATATCAGCAATTCGCCCAAAGGGAACTGCAAATATGGCTGATGCCAAAAGAAAAGATGTCGGAATCCAGCTTAACATAATGGCATTGGTTAAAAATTCTCTACTGATAGCAGGAAGCGCCACATTAATGGCTGAACCCATAAAAGGGGTAAAAAATGATGCAATTATTGCAATTAATAGAGCGATTGTTTTAGCATTGTAACCTTTTTCCATTAAAATTCACCATTAAAAATAATTTATTAAAATCTATTTGTTATTTATAAATAAGTTCTATTTATTTTAATGCTTTCTTCTAAAGTAAATACAAAAAAATTAAATTATAAAGTAATTTTAACGATAGTTACTATATATTTTGATTTTTTTTTGCAATTGAACAATAAATTTATTATTATTTAGGAAAATATCATTTAAAATGGTTTAGAACAAAATAAGTAATATAATTTACCTTAACTAGTGGATTAAAAAAAATATAGTATAATGGTTTGAATTAAATAAACTAATTTTAAACTTCTGCAATAATTTTGCTATTCTAAATACGATAAAAATTTATAATCCAATGCTTAAATAAAAAATGGTGATAAATTATGAAACAGACCATGGAAAATTTGGCAAAGGCATTTATTGGGGAAAGTCAAGCAAGAAACAGGTACACTCTCTATTCTAAGGTTGCAAAAAAAGAGGGATACATTCAGCTATCAGAAATTTTCCTGCTTACTGCAGAAAATGAAAGAGAACATGCAAAATGGTTAATGAAGATGATTAAAGGATTAAAAGAAGAAGAAGACGATACATCGGATGAAATTATTGTTGGAGAAGCACCTGCACCGACTATTTATGGAAATACTGTAGATAATCTCAAATCAGCAATTGCAGGTGAACACTACGAAAATAGTGAAATGTACCCTGAATTTGCTAACACAGCCCAGGATGAAGGTTTAATGGACATTGCTGAAAGATTAAGGGCTATTGCACATGCTGAAGAACACCATGAAGAGAGATATAAAAAGATTTTAGTCCAGGTAGAATCTGGAACCATGTTTGAAAAGGACAGAGAAGTGGAATGGGTATGCAGAAAATGTGGATATGTGGTACGAGGAAAGAAACCTCCAGAAGAATGTCCTTCCTGCGATCATCCAGCTAAATATTTCGAAATTAAATGCGAAGAGTACTGAGAGTGTTCATATGACCGAAAAAAGACAGGTTTACAGGTGTAACATCTGCGGAAATATGGTTGAAGTTCTTCACATAGGCACAGGGAAACTGGTATGTTGTGGTCAACAAATGCAGTTACTCCAGGAAAAAACAGATGATCTGGGGCCAGAAAAACACATTCCTGTAATTGAAGAGACAGAAAATGGAATTAAAGTCAAAGTGGGAGAAGTTCCTCATCCAATGGAGGAAAACCACTGTATTGAGTGGATTGAAGTAATTGCAAATGATAAGCTCTATAGAAAAGTGTTAAAACCTGATGAAAAACCTGAAGCAGAATTTAATATCAAAATAGAGGATGTGGATAAAGTTGAGGCAAGGGAATACTGCAGTATTCACAGTCTCTGGATATCCAAATGAACTTAAAATAAATTTTTTTTATTAATTCTATCAAATTTCTTTTTTTTAAATGCAACCTAAACTTTCTAATCCTCTTTAAAATAAATAGATTTTTATAAACGCAGGTAAAATTTAATTAGAGTTAAATTTTTATTATTGAAGAACTTAATTTATTTAACCTATAATTATTTAATAAAAACACATTTAGATATAGAAATTTAAAAACTATAATTTATATTTAAGTGAAATTATGAAGGATAAATTTGTTATACTGCTGGTAATAATGCTTTTTGTGGCTTTATCAGGATGTATTCAGTCAGATACAGGAAAAATTAATGATCTTTCTTCTAAAATTAATACAAATCTAAAAAATGGAGATAATTATTATAATAATGCTGCTGAGGATATAAACAGTTTTTCTCTGGATAGTGCATCTACAAATTGCGATAAGGCAATATCTGAATTTAGACTGGCAAAAAGTTCGGCTGAAGAAGGGCTTCAATATGCTCAAAATTCTAAAGACCAGGTTTTTATAGATTATATGAGATATTCTGTAGCAGAAATAGGTTTAAGACTTAACGCATCACTTCAGCTTAAAGAAGCAGTTCCTCTGCTTCAAATTAAAGATAACAACACTGGTAATTATCACGTAACTCTTGCAAATCAATTAATGGAAGAATCATTTGTATATACATCAAAAAAGGAGAGACTGGTGGAAAATAACCCTTCAAAATTTAAACAATAATAATTAAAATTATTAAAATTAGTAAATAAGTCATTAAAAGCGGTAAATACGATTTATAAAACAAATAAATCATTATTAAATTTAATTCTGATTTTAGAGTTGGAGAAAATCTATGATTTTCTAAACTGAATAAATTTTTTGAGGAATATTATGATTAAAACATGTTCAGAATGCAAAGGTAAAGGATACAGTATCATCAGTTACAGGATATGCGAAACCTGCCATGGTAGTGGAGTTAAAAGTGAAGTTGACATTAAAAAGCATGTTAAAGGCATTTCTAAGGGGGCAGCACAGCGTTTCGACTTAGAAGAGGAACATGAGGTTCCGTGCAGTATCTGTAAAGGTAAGGGTGAAGTAGAGGTAACTGAAGAGTGCGGGGCATGTGCAGGTAAAGGTGAAATTAATCTATGTAAAAAATGTGGTGTAAAAATTGAATCAGGAGACTACTGTAAAAACTGTGAAGTTAAAAACAAAGTGTATATACTGCATCCTGCCTGTGATATAAATGATCTTGAACTTGGTGCAGATTATAAGGGAAGGGTCACCAGGGTTGAAGACTGGGGAATATTTGTAAGTCTTTCCAAAAAGGTTTTCGGCCTTTTAAGAGGTCGTGACCTTAATTATAATGTTGGAGATGAATTATTTGTAAAAATAATAGATATTAAAAAGGGTAAGGGTGAAGTAGACCTTTCAAAATCCAGCATCAAGGAAAAATATGAATTGATCAAACTCAAGAAAAATATTGCCCGAACTCCAATTGACGAAATAAGCACCAATTATGTGAAAAAATCGGTAAGGATAGTGGGGGAGGTAATTCAAATTCAACAAACCTCTGGACCAACAATATTTACCATTTCCGATGAAACATCCACCACATGGGCAGCGGCATTTGATGAGCCGGGAATAAGGGTGTATCCACATATTAACATAGGTAATATAGTAGAAGTTCTTGGAGAGGTGAACCTTCACAGTGGAAAGATACAGATAGAATCTGAATCAATAGAAAAGCTCCATGGAAAAGAGTCAATCCAGGCAAGAAAATTAATTGATGAAGCTATCGATAAAAAAGCCGAACCTGAAACTACAGAATTAATGATTCAAAGTGAAACTCTGGATGAATTAAGGGAAAGGATGAGACTTGCTGCAAAGGCCATAAGAAGAGCTATATTTGATGGAAGGTCAATTCTGGTGAGGCATCATGCAGATGCTGATGGAATATGCGCTGGAGTGGCCATGGAAAAGGCAGTTATCCCTTTGATAAGGAATATCAACCCTGGAAGTGATGCAGAATGGCATTTTTTTAAAAGAGCTCCAAGTAAGGCACCTTTTTATGAAGTTGAAGATGTTGTAAAGGATCTATCTTTTGCACTTGAAGATATGGAAAGACACGGCCAGAAACTCCCCTTAATTGTTCTTCTTGATAATGGATCAACTGAAGAAGATTTACTGGCTCTTATAAAAGCAAAAATTTATGATATAGAGATTGTGGTAATAGATCATCACTATCCTGGCGAAGTGGAAAATTACAGAGTGGCAGTAGATGACTACGTTGATGTACATGTGAATCCTTACCTTGTTGGCGGTAATTCTGAAATTACAGCAGGAGCACTGGCATATGAAGTTGCGAAGATGATAAATCCTGAAATTAAAGAGCCTTTAATGCATTTACCAGGAATAGCTGCAGTTGGAGACCATGCAAGTTCTGATGAAGCCCAAAAATACATTGAAATAGCCAATTCAAAGGGATATTCCAGGGAGGATCTTGAAAAAATAGCCACCTGCATAGACTTTGAGGCATTTTATCTTAGATTTATGAACGGTAGAGGAATAATTGACACAATTCT
>DAVZ01000037.1 GCA_002505765.1 Methanobacterium sp. UBA176
CCGGTTAACTTTACAGTCCCAGTATATAAGGATGCATTTAAAGTCTTAGATTATAAAAATAGAAAATAGTAAACGGAAAATTAATTTTTGAGAAAATTAAAGTTATTTAGACAAAATTTATAAGTATAGAAAGACAATTTTTTAAAATTAACCATACCCAATTTTCAAACTGACATATATCAGTTCACTATTAAGTACAAGGGAGGACTTCAATGGAATTCTGTCCAAAATGTGGAACTGTCATGTTTCCTATAAATAACCGTTTTCAATGCAAATGTGGATATGAAAAGAAAATAACCAAGGAACAAAAGAGTAAGTACGAGGTCTCTGAAAAGGTATCATCAGAGGAAAATATAATAGTTAGAGGGGAAAATGTAAAAACATTACCAACAACTCGTGCTGTATGTCCTAAGTGCAAAAATAAAGAGGCTTTCTGGTGGCTTCAGCAGACAAGAAGGGCTGATGAATCAGAAACACGATTTTTAAGATGTACTAAATGCGGAAATACATGGCGCGAATATGATTAATCTGATAAGTCTATTAAATCTGCCACAGGGGATATTGCATGATGGAAGATTCCAATAAAAATAAATCGGATGAGGAAGAAGAAAAGAAAGATTCTACAGTTTCATCTACCAGAAAATTTTTAAAAAAGCTGGATTTTAGCCAGATTAAGCCTGAAAAAGATAAAAAAGAATCAGAGGGGGAAAAAAATGAGGAATCTAAACATGATAGCCACGCATTACCTACAGCAGAGGATTTTTTAAGGCTTTTGAAGGTTAAGGATATTAAATCAGGAAAAAAAAAATTAAGGATTATAATTGGCATTGTTGCAGGTTCTTTGCTTATATTAACCAGCATATTTTTAATGATGGCCCCTACTGAAAATGTTGCTGATAATGTTATTTTCAATGAAAAAGCCGTATTTTCGGTATTTTTAATTTTAATTGGTATTCTTATAATTTCAGGTGTTTTAGCCCAAAAATTTCTGGATAAATCATTTTTTAAAGGGGTTAATAGGGAATTTGATTCAGATAAGGGAGTGCCTTCTAATCAAGATGAAAAGAACATTAAGAAAGATAATATAAATAGGAATAATAGATAATAGGATAAAAAGGGTAGTCTTTCAAAGGAGGATAAATATGTTTAAAGCAGTTCTAAGCGATTCGAATATCTTGAAAACCAGTTTTGATGCAATATCTTCTATTGTGGATGAAGTACAGATGCAGGCTGATAGCGAGGGTCTAAGGCTTGATGCACTGGACAGATCACACATTACATTCGTTCATCTTGAACTCAAACCAGGATTATTTGATGAATTTACTATAGATGAACCTTTAAAGATTAATGTAGACACAGAAGAACTCATGAAAGTCTTAAAAAGGGCAAAAAGCGATGATATTGTTGAACTTTCAGTAGATGAAGGAAATCTTATTATTATATTTGAAGGAGAAGCACGGCGTAGATTTAAAATACGACTTATTGACATTGAATACGAGGCACCAAGCCCTCCAGATCTTGAATATCCAACCCAATTTGAAGTTCCGTTTGTCCTCCTTAAAAATTCAATACAGGACATTGAAATTGTGTCTGATAAGATAGTTTTAATGGTTGACTCAGACAAGTTTATAGCAGAAGCTGAAGGTGAGTTTGGAGATGCAAAAATAGAGTATCTCCACGGAGAAAAAATAGAAAACAAAGCAAAATCCATATTTTCACTGGAGAAGATAAAAGAAATGCTTAAGGCAGATAAATTCTCCGATATCATCGTTTTAAAACTTGGAAACGACATGCCCTTAAATCTATCATTGAAGATGATTTCAGACGAAGGAGAACTCAGTTTCCTGCTGGCGCCACGTATAGAAAGCGAAGAATAGATGGAAGTATTTCAAAAATTAGATTAAGATTAAAGAACATAACATGATATAGTGATTTCTGTGAGGAATTGAGGTTGGATGAGTTTTTCCAGAGACTTAGGGAAATTCAAAAAAAAGAGCGTAGTATTAGTGGGTTAGCTAAAGTTGGGGATAATTTCTATAAAGATGTTTATAATTATCTGGACAAACTGATGATGAAGATAGGCAATAATCCATTCTCTATTGAGTCGTATCTTCTTCGAGATGCTCGTAGAATAGCAGCAGAGATTTGTGAAAGGCGAGAACATAAAATAACAAACAGCGCACTACTGAATATACAGAGAACCAATGGTCTCTTCAATGACAAATTGGAAAAATTCAATACTGATTTACCTCCAAATTTAACTCCTGAAGAGAAGAAACTCTACCTTTCAATTAGTAAATCCCTAATTAAATACAGAAACGAAATGATAGCTCCACTAAAATCCATGAAAGATAATTCAAGTGGAAGCAAAATTAAAGATATAGAAAAAGGGCAAAGAACTAATATTTCTGAGGATTTGAATAAGGGTGAAAATACAAAAAGATCATTACCGCCTGGAATTGAACATGATATAGCAAATTTTCAAGCATATGAACAGCCCGAATCATTTATAAAAGAAATTAAAGGCTCAAAAAAAGAAACCAGATCCATCGGTAAAGAAAAAGATATTATAAAAACGATCATGGCTCTTGAAGCACTTCCTTCTATTATGGGAGTGGATAATAAAATTTATGGCCCGCTATCCCCTCAAGACATAATTACAATGCCCGAACCTAATGCAATAATATTGATAAATAATAATAAAGGCCGTTTTATCCAAAAATATAAAAAAATCTCATATAAATAGAAATAATGATTTTCAATTCCAACTTTTATAAATACAGAGTTAATATATGGCTTTAAAATTTAATTATTTTCTCCTTTAAAGAATAACGTTAACCATACAAACATATAAATAAAGAATTGAAAATAAATATTCAAGATATTCATTAACTTTTGAAAATCAAAGCTAACAAAAACTTAGTTTTTTGTAGTGTCAAAATTCTCTGAATTTTAACAGATTTTCAAATATTACGAAACGAGGTTTCGTAGCCGCAAAAAAAAGTTTTTGGCATGCCGTAAAATTTAATTTTGCCGGCTTTTCTTTAAAAACCAGTTAAATATCCATAAATTCTCAATGAATTAATTATTCATTTTTATAAGAGGTGATTATTAATGAAAATTCCAAAAGAAAGAAGAACATACTGTCCAATTTGTAAAAAACATACTGTTCACGAAGTATTCGAATCTAAAAGAAGAAAGGCAAGCGAACTGAAATGGGGACAGCGCCAATTCAGACGAGTTACGAGCGGATATAGGGGTTATCCAAGGCCCCTTCCATCAGGAAACAAACCAGTAAAAAAACTGGATCTCAGATACAAATGCAAAGAATGTGGAAAGTCTCACATAAAAAGATCCTCATTTAGAGCAGGAAAAGTTGAATTTACAAGCTAGGTGATCTTAATGGTAGTTACTGGAAATCATAGGGGTAATTTTTTAAAAGTGAAGTGTTTAGATTGTGGAAATCAGCAGACAGTTTTCGATCATGCAGCATCCAATGTTCAGTGTATTATATGTGGAAAAACACTGGTAAAACCAAAGGGTGGTAAATCCGAAATTGTGGCTCAGATTATTGAAGTCCTTGATTAAATAATCAAGGAACTAAATTCGGGTGTTCTAATGGTAAGAATGAGAAAAGAATGGCCAGACGAAGGAGATCTTGTAGTAGGAACTGTACACAAAGTTTTAGGTTACGGTGCATTTGCTGCTCTTGAAGAATATGAAGGAAAAGAGGCATTTATCCATATTTCTGAAGTTTCTTCTGGATGGGTAAAAAATATCCGTGATTATGTAAGGGAAAACCAAAAGATAGTTGCCAGAGTACTGCGGGTAAATCCAAAAAAAGGCCATGTAGATGTTTCCTTAAAAAGAATAAGGGAAGATCAAAGAACAAGAAAAATTCAGCAATGGAAAATAGAGCAAAAAGCTGAAAAATTACTTGAAATTTCTGCTGAAGCAATTGGTAAGGATCTTGATGCTGCTTATGATGAAATAGGCTATAAAATTATAGATGAATTTGGAGATCTATACGAGGCTTTTGAAACAGCAGCAGAAGAAGGTGAAAAAGCGCTTATAAGTAGAGATATAGACGAGGAATGGGCCAAAACAATAACTGAAATTGCTCAAAAAAATATTTCTCCCCCTGAAGTTCAGATAACAGGATACATTGATTTAAAATCATATGCACCAAACGGTGTTGAAGTAATAAAGAAAGCTTTAGGATCTGTTGAAGCATATAACATACAGGTACAGTGCGTTGGAGCGCCAAGATACAGATTAATTGTTAAATCTTCTGATTACATAACTGCTGAGAATCTACTTAAAGAAGCAGCAGAAAACTGTATTAAAACCGTTATGGACGAAGGTGGAGAAGGGAATTTCCAGAGAGAACTGGAAAGAACATAACTGTTAAATAGATTGCAGGTCTTTTAATGAAAATAAAAAGATGCAGATCCTGCGGGGAATACACCCTTAAAGATAAGTGCCCTTACTGCGATGGGCAAGTAGGAGTAATATATCCAGCTAAGTATTCTCCTGATGATAAATATGGAAAATATAGAAGAATCCTAAAAAAACAACAGCTTAAAAAAAAATAGGGGTGATTAAATGGATAAAACTTATATTAATGTAATTAAAGAAGTTGATTTTAAAGAACCGGTATTTATTGAGGCACTTCCTGGAATTGGGCATGTTGGAAAACTTGTTGCAGAACACATAATCCATGAACTTGAAGCAGAAAAATTTGCAGAGCTGTACTCTCCATCATTTCCTCCCCAGGTATTTGTTAATGAAGATGGAACAATAGAACCCATGAAAAATGAATTTTACGCTCTTAAAGCTGAAGATGGGCAGGATTACATTATTCTTGTAGGAAATACTCAGGGATTAAGCCCGGAAGGCCAACACGAAGTTTGTGGAATGATTCTTGATTTTGTAGAAAGTTTCGGTGTAAAACAGATGTATACCCTTGGAGGACTTGGAACCGGTCAGCCTATAGAAAAATCAAAGGTATTTGGAGCAGCAACATCAAAAGAATTGGCCGAAATGCTAAAAGAGAATAATGTAACTCTTAGGTCTGCTGATGGAGGAATAATAGGAGCTTCAGGGCTTTTATTAGGAATGGGAATGCTTCGAGGAATGAACGGGGCATGTCTTATGGGAGAAACACCAGGATACTTTATAGATGCAGAGGCATCCAAGGCGGTCTTAAAAGTTCTACTTGATATTCTGGGCATGAAAGTGAATGTTGCAAGATTAGAAGAGAGAGCAGAAGAAACTCGAAAAATGATATCCAAGGCCCAGCAAATGGAGCGGGAAATGGCTGAAAGAATGCATATAGCTCCTGGTGAAGAGGATTTAAGATATATCGGGTAAATTATTTTTTTAAACCTCATTATTTATTTTTAAGGGATTTGGCATGATAATAAGATCAGATCTACATATTCACAGCCTTTATTCCATGGCCACATCAAAAAAAATGGTGATAAAGACAATTGCATCACAGGCAAAGCTTAAAGGACTTGATCTGGTTGGCACAGGAGATGCTTTCCATCCTCAATGGCTTCAAATCATAGAAGATAGCACTGAACCTTCAGATAAGGGGATATACTCAGTTAAAGAATGTAATGATAATTCACAGACATGTTTAATTAAAAGCGTGGAAAATCCAGAAACTGAAGCAGGACTCTGTAAATTTATTTTAACGGTTGAGGTGGAGGATAAAGACAGAGTTCACCAGTTTGTAGTTTTACCTTCTATTGAATCTGCTTATGAGGTAAGGGAAAGTTTACCTTCTAAAAATATCGATAAGGAAGGTAGACCGAGGGTTGAAATGAGTGGTGCAGAATTAATGGATTTAATTAAGGATCATGGGGGGTTAATTGGACCATCACATGCATTTACTCCATGGACAAGTATCTATAAAGAATTTGATAGCATCTACGACTGCTATAACCACACTCCTGATTTTTTAGAGCTTGGGCTTTCTGCAGATACAGATATGGCAGATAGAATAGAAGAACTTCAAGACATTCCATACCTTTCAAATTCAGATGCCCATTCGCCATGGCCGCACCGGCTTGGAAGGGAATTTAATGAAATTGAAATTAAAAAAATGACATTCAACGCATTTAAGGATGCAATAAAAGCCAAAAAAGTGGTTGGAAACTATGGATTTGACCCAAGACTTGGTAAATACCATGAAACAGGATGTGTGAGATGTTATAAAATATTTTCAATTGAAGAGGCAAGAAAACTTAAAATGCGATGTCCATGCGGTGGGATCATAAAAATTGGCGTTAAAGACAGAATATCTAATATTGCTAAATGGGATGAACCACATCATCCAGATTTTAGGCCACAGTATACACATATTCTTTCACTGGCTGAAATAATAAGTCTTGTTTATGGAAAGGGAATTACTACAGTTTTTGTTCAGAAAATATGGAAAGAACTGGTGCAGGAATCTGGAAGCGAAATAGGATGTTTAATTTATGCACCCCTCAATGAAATTAAAAAAATAGATTCAAAACTGGCAGATGTAATCAAATCATTTAGAGAAGACACGCTAAAAATCCAGCCCGGTGCAGGCGGATACTATGGGAAAATAATACTGGACTAAACACTCTTTATTATAAATTTAAAGGATGTTATCTCTTTTGATTTATTATCAGTAGATCATAAGAATTTATAGTATTGTGCGGGTTGTAATATTTATGACAGGCAAGAACACCTGCGTGATAGGTTCACTGAATGGTGGTGTATTAAAATTTATGTCATTTAAGGAAGTTGATGATGAACTTCGAGGGCTATGTATAAATGCCTCATAAAAGCCTGAGATTGGTAGGGCCAAGAGCAGATTTGAGGAATGCATTTAATGGAATATTGTATGTTCTTTATACGGGTTGTAAATGTGTGGAAGTTCCCCAAATCCACAGTGCACAGTTACATCTTTGTCTAAAAAGGAACATACGATAAAATATTTGCAATTCTCTTATTTGAAGGTTATGAAATGGGTAAAACAGATTTATCACCGTCTTTTGTTGATACCAAAGATGGTCCTGCTAAAAAAAAGGGGTTTGATAGGTTTTGGTGGTAATAAGAAAGTGAAAGGAATTAAAATAAGCACATTAACTGATGCTAAACAATTCTTTATCCACATTGTAGCCATCAAGACCTTCGGTTTTGGGTATCAAAATTGGAGATTTTGAAAGCTCCAGCAAACATACAAGACTCAAAACCTGCAAAAATTCATGGAATTTTTGCGGTTCAGATATGAAATTTCCTTCAACTTAGAACCCACTATGAAGGTTTTCAGGGTAAAAATATCTCAATGCAGACCAATAACCAGACCTACAGTAATTACAGAGGACGATGCTCATAATAAAGGAAAAGAAACAAAAACAGAAAAAAAGAGGCATAAAAATCCAACACGGCCATAAAAAATAAATGCAAAAACCCGGAAAACCCAAAAAGCCGGTAAAATCTCCGATTTTATGCCGTTTAAAATGTAATTTTCAACAGTTCGATAAAGAAGTTTACAAGAAAAGAAATGCAGTTGAAAGGTTTTTTACACTGGATAGAAGGCCGTACAAACATGTGGGTTGCGGCAATCAAAAATCTATGATTTTGGAATGATTTATTAAAATATTTCCCTGATATGAAGTGTTACAAGAATCATATTTCGGATTAACACGCCTAGCATGCATTTAAATCATATGGAGACTTTTTCGATGACCTTTTCAATAGTTAGAGGTTCCAAAAATCATACCTTACCCCAGTAGAATTTAGATGCACATAATAATAAATATCCCAACTTAGTAGGCCATTTTATGTTGGAATTAGAGCAATAGAAAAATGCAGTAATTGCTGGGATATACTTCCAATTAATATCTAAACTTAATTCACAGCCTTCTTTCATATTCCAGTTCTTTAAATGTTATTTTTAATTTGGTTCCATGGCTCTTGTCAAGCTCGATTTTGCCGTCAATCTGACTGGTTAAACTGTTCACTAATCGTAAACCTAAAGAATTTGTATTTTGGAAGTCCAGATCTTCTGGAAAACTAACCCCATCATCGCTTACTGATAATGTATATTCATCATCAGTACTCTGAATTTTGATGGTGATTTCGCCTTCTCTACCTTCTGGAAATGCGTGTTTCAGGCTGTTTGATACCAGCTCGTTTATTATCAGCCCACAGGGAATTGCTGTGTCGATGTTGAACAGAACATCCTCCATTTCCATTTTAAACTTTATCCTTTTAGGATCTATTGCATATGAATCAAATAGGTAGGATACTAAACCAGGCACATATCTACTTAAATTGATTTCAGATAAACTTTCTGTTTGATATAGAAGCTCATGAACTATAGCCATTGACTTCACACGGTTCTGACTCTCCCGTAATACGCTAATAGATTCCTCATCATCTACGTACCTGGTTTGTAGATTCATGAGACTGGAAAGTATTTGCAAATTATTTTTAACCCGATGATGAATCTCTCTTAGAAGGGTTTCTTTTTCTTTAAGGGATGCTTTGATCTGATATTCAGCCTGCTTGTGCTCGGTGATGTCCCTGATTGATTCTATAGCTCCTGAGATATTACCTTCACTATCATATATTGGTGAGGCTTTTTTAAACAAAAAGGCTCCTCTGTTATCATATAAATTTTTTGCAAAATTCTCTGCATAAATGGTATCTCCCTTTCTTTTTAGATAATCAAACCTAGATTCGATTTCTTTATCATGTGATAATACGAGATCAATTAACATTGGTCTAGGTTCACCATAAAATGGCAGAGCATAGCTGTAATCACTCTTTCCAATCATATCTTCGGATTTCATATCTGTTATCTGCTCAAGAGCTCTATTCCAAGCTATAATCTTTCCTTCTTTGTCAATGACAAAAGTAGCATCAGGCAGAAAATCAATTATATCCACAAGCCTCCGATATTCTTCTTTAATTCTATCTTCAGCCTTTTTAAGTTCAGTGATGTCGTTCAGAATAAATGATGCGCCAATTATTTTTCCCCCTCTCTTGAGGACGGAACGATGCACATTGAGGGTGATTCTCTCTCCTCGCTTATTTATCATAATCCATTCATGCTCGGCAGGCGATTTACCCATTAAAATATCGTTAAAGCTGGAGAATACCTCTTTAATATCCATGTTAATTTGCGGGATGAAGCGAATGAAGTTTTTACCTATAACATCTTCACGTTTAAATCCTGAAAGCTTCAATGCACTTTCATTTATCTCAACAATGGTTCCATTTCTATCCAATATAACGATACCTTCAGATGCAGTCTCCACCAACAATCTGAACCTTTCCTCACTCTCTCGGAGTGCTTCTTCAGCCCTTTTACGCTCAGTTATATCTTTTATTGTAATAAAAACCTTCTGTTCCCCTTTAAAATCCTTAAAAAATGTTTTTGATACTTCGGCCAGGAATTTGGTGCCGTTTTTACGAATATGGGTGGCTTCAAAGGTTCTTTTTTTCCATATATCTTTATGGTGCGGGTCTGTTCTGTCTAGGAGGGCATCTCTACCAATATCCTTCAGTTCTTCTTTGGTGTATCCAAAAAGTTGAAAAGCAGCTGGATTAGCATCTAAAATTCGTCCATCTATCGTTGTTAGAAAAATTGCATTCCCACTTCTCAAAAAAAGAGAGCGATACTTTTCCTCATTTTCTTTTTGAGCGGTTTCCATGTCATGTTTGTAAAGAGCAACTTCAATGGTGGGTTTTAATTCAGTTTCATCGAGAGGTTTTGTAAGGTAACCATATGGTTCTGTCAGTTTCGCTTTTTGAATAGTGCCTTCTTCTGACTGTGCAGTGAGGTGTACGACAGGGATGTTGAACTGGTTTTTAATTATTCTGGCACATTCTATTCCATTAATTTCTCCCTTCAATGCAATGTCCATTAAAACCAGATCAGGATTGTATTTATCTATTTTTTCCAGAGTGTCTGCTCCAGAAGGTGTGACTGCAGGAACATCGTAGCCAAAAGATTCAAGGGTCTCTTGGATATCCATAGCCTCAACGGCATCATCTTCAACAACTAAAATTTTTACTTTAGACATAATACTTTAATTTTCTTAATAACTAATTTCGATATTTAAATGATTTATATTTAAAGTTATGCTCTGTAGTATTCATCATAGATTTATATGGGTGAGTGTTTTGTGTGACGGTATATGTTGTGGTAGATGTTCAATAGTTTAGTTTCTTAACTTATCACTTCGACTTTGATTGCTGTCACCAAATACTCATTTAAAACTGATGTTACAGTTTTCTATCAGTCTTGTGAGGGTGATATTCGGATTTTTTTTGAATATGTATTGTATGCTTAACGTGTATTTACCATTTTACTCTTTTTTTGTGTTATTATGCTGCTTGCTCTTAATTCCGTCGAACATTTCATGTTGGGGCAATCAAAATCAGAGATTTTGACTGCTTTGTTTATGACTCTTTGTATTTTTTTCTTCATTGAATGCCGTCGAAAATCCCTGATTTCGGCATCGATAACCCAATCTTTTTCGAATGCTTTATCTAAACTGAATTCAATTGGTTTGTATTTTCTGGGTTTCCTTATGGTCAATATTACGCTTTTAGAATTAGAAACTATTATTTTGAGTCTTGTAAACACTTTTTGCTGGTTTGTTCAAATTTGATTTTTTTTGTATTTTCTGGCTATCCAGCAGAAGTTTGTAAGATGAGTACAAATATTACCTGGTAGATAAATGAAAGTGGTGATTTCATGAATGAAATCAGTTTAGACACAAATTATGTAGGGAATGTTTTAGCTAAAAATAATTACATTCCTGATGATAATATAGTTACTGTGGTGTTTTTAGCCATATCACTGAAAAAACCGATCTTAATCGAAGGCCCTCCAGGAACGGGTAAAACTGAACTTTCAAAAGCAATATCCAATGCATTTGAAAGGGAATTTTTTAGAATACAGTGTTATGAAGGTATAACCTTTGAGCAGATTGTAGGTGAATGGAATTATCAAAAGCAGCTTTTAAGTCTTGAGACATCAAAGATAAAGAAGACAGAAGAGGATGTTTTCTGCGAAGAATTTTTTATAAAAAGGCCATTGTTATTAGCATTTATGAACAAAAAGGCTTCCATAGTATTGATCGACGAAATTGATAAAGCAGATGAAGAAGTTGAAAGTTTCCTTCTCCAGGCACTTGGAGAAAAACAGATCACAGTAAATGATCTGGGTACCTTTGAATTGCAAAATGATCTGATGTTTATTATGACTTCTAATTCTCAAAGAGAGCTTTTAGATGAAACAAAGGATCGTTGTCTTTATTTATACATTGATTATCCTTCATTTGAGCGTGAAGTGGAAATAGTAAAATCACATGAAGACAGGGCTTCATTAGAACTAATTAAAAGCGTTGTAAAAACAATACAGAAAATGAGGAAGTTAAATCTCATCAAAAATCCTTCTATTCGGGCAACTGTGGACTGGGTTAGAAGCTTGATTATTCTTGACAAAGATGTTTTAGATGATGATTCTTTTAAAAAAACACTTAACGTGGTTATAAAGAGTGAAGAAGATAAGAAAAAGGTTTTAGACAGGTTTAAAATCAATTGATGTCCATGATAAATGAAATAGTTAAATTTTCAGGTGTTTTAAGGGAAAATGGAATTCCTGCAAGTATTAGAAGCACTAAACTAGCCTGTAAAGCTGCTGATTTAATTAAAGGTAGAAATGGAAATCTAAAGGAAGCTTTAGCATGTATATATCTTAAGGATCAGCGTCAGAGAAAGAAATTTAATGATCTATATGAATCTTTTTTTAATAATATGGATAAAAAAGAAAAAAAGATGCCATCGGGCTTAAGGGATAAATCCAGGTTTTTAAAAAAATATAATGTATCTATAAGCACCAGAAGAGTTTCTGATTTTGATTCTGGTGATAAAGGACAGCAATATAAAATAGACTACATTAAAAATGCATTAAACGACATAAACAACAATGCAGATAGAGAAGGAGGTTCAGAGCTTTTAAAAAGTAATATTAAGACATTGAACTCTCTTCAACCAGAATTAATAGATCTTTGTCAGAAATTAGGCCGGAAAATTGCCACAAAAAGGGTGCGCAGATATAAGATGGCCAAAAAACAAAAACTAGATATTAGAAGAAGCATCAGAAAAAATATGAAGCATGGAGGCAGCCTTCTGGAGCTCGTAAAGAGTAAACCTAAAATAAAAAAGCACAATCACTTCTTTTTAAGCGACGTAAGCGTTTCCTGCGACTGGATAAGTATATGGTTCTTTTGCATGGTTTATGCAGCTCAAAATTCGTTTAATCGGTCAAGAGTATTTGAATTTGATAATAAAACTGCTGAAACTACATCTGCACTTTTTGAACCTGATTTAGTGGACGCGTTTCTTAAAGTTATAGAAATCAGGCAGAATAACTCCATGATTCGCGGTAAATCCAACATGTTTACTGCATTTAACAGTTTCTTGAACCAGACTAACTTGAATAATAAATCATATGTCCTTATTTTAAGCGATTGTAGGGATTGGGCAGGGCCAAAGGAAGATGGAATACCAGGCAGTGCATATTTAATTGAAAACATGTTTAAGAAATCTAAAAGAGTTCTCATCCTGAATCCTGAGGAGAAAAAGAAATGGAATGCTGCAGATAGCTGTGTTTCCCATTATGAAGATTTTGGGGCTGAAGTATTTGAAGTTGGAAATCTTGACCAGCTTGCTGACTTAATTAGTGAGATTTAAAATAATGTTTTATAGTGAAAATAACCAAATGTTTTGAACTTTCCAAATTTTATAACTAACATATAGGGCTTTAAACAAGATTAAATGTGATTTATTGAATTATCCAAAAATAATTTGTGTAATAAGTTATATTATCCACTACAAATGATAAATTAGATTTATTTTTAATGAGTCTGTAAAGTTATTGGGTGTTGAGCAGATTTGTTGAAATATCTTTGACTTTATATGTCTTTGTTTACTGAAAACAATAATTAACGAATATG
>DAVZ01000040.1 GCA_002505765.1 Methanobacterium sp. UBA176
TGCCCGAAATGGGAGTGAACAGTAATTACTAATTTCAATCCTAAAATAGTCTGATTTTAACCGTCCTACCCGCAGTAGTGACGCATTATAATTATGATTTCAATCCTAAAATAGTCTGATTTAAGCTGTATGAATGGATGGAGGGCATTGCACGTGCAGGGAATTTCAATCCTAAAATAGTCTGATTTAAGCGGTTTTGAAGTTGTCAAGTGTGAATCTACCCCATCCATTTCAATCCTAAAATAGTCTGATTTAAGCTATCTCCGCTATTTCTTCACTGTCACGCTTAATATCATTTCAATCCTAAAATAGTCTGATTTAAGCAAAATTGGGGGATTTCATACATTATGCGCTGATGTATTTCAATCCTAAAATAGTCTGATTTAAGCTAAAGTAGTAAATGAAGGATATTGCCCTGATTACGGATTTCAATCCTAAAATAGTCTGATTTAAGCCATACGCCCGGAACTGAAAGGAACCCTAACAACCACATTTCAATCCTAAAATAGTCTGATTTAAGCCTACGAAAAAACAATATAACACCGCTAGATTTAGAGATTTCAATCCTAAAATAGTCTGATTTAAGCAGAAAATCTTTGAATCCATGGATGTTGACCAGCTCGATTTCAATCCTAAAATAGTCTGATTTAAGCCTACGAAAAAACAATATAACACCGCTAGATTTAGAGATTTCAATCCTAAAATAGTCTGATTTAAGCAAAAGAACTGCTAACAGACGATGATTACCAAGACATATTTCAATCCTAAAATAGTCTGATTTAAGCCAAGCTTAAATTCTGATAAATATGTTGAATTAAGTTATTTCAATCCTAAAATAGTCTGATTTAAGCGAGCTTAGTAACACAATTTACACAATTTAAAACTTGATTTCAATCCTAAAATAGTCTGATTTAAGCCATCCTTTACAAGACCAAGTGAATATGGTGATCTTGTATTTCAATCCTAAAATAGTCTGATTTAAGCTGTAACACCAGATTCAAAAACAATACGTTCTGATCTATTTCAATCCTAAAATAGTCTGATTTAAGCTAGTTATGAAACAACATTAGAAGTAGGTTCTACTAAATTTCAATCCTAAAATAGTCTGATTTAAGCTCAATTCCTATAATTCCAAGTTGAATAAATTCTTCTATTTCAATCCTAAAATAGTCTGATTTAAGCCATTAACATAAAGTCTTAAATAATTCCTGTTTATTGTACCATTATTTCAATCCTAAAATAGTCTGATTTAAGCTTTTCCACTCCATCCATTAAGGATTATATCATTAAATTTCAATCCTAAAATAGTCTGATTTAAGCGTTAATAAAATCCCTACAGAAGAAGAAAATAAAAAATTTCAATCCTAAAATAGTCTGATTTAAGCTTATCAACATCAATATCACCTTCTTTATCAAATTGAATTTCAATCCTAAAATAGTCTGATTTAAGCAAATTTATAAAGATTTTCATCTTTAATATCTGCAAGATTTCAATCCTAAAATAGTCTGATTTAAGCAGAAGCTATGGGAATGTTTTTTAGTTTCTATACTTTCATTTCAATCCTAAAATAGTCTGATTTAAGCTTTATTAACTTCTTTAACAAAATTAGATTCTTCCTCATTTCAATCCTAAAATAGTCTGATTTAAGCCTAGAGAGTTTAGTAATAAGCCTATAGGAGAGCTACATTTCAATCCTAAAATAGTCTGATTTAAGCATTCCTTTATTGAACCATTTTTAGCAGTTCTTTTTGATTTCAATCCTAAAATAGTCTGATTTAAGCCTCTATATTGAAAAGATTAATAAAAACATTAGCACCATTTCAATCCTAAAATAGTCTGATTTAAGCTATTTTTAGTAGCTGTTATTTTATAATCCTTATATACATTTCAATCCTAAAATAGTCTGATTTAAGCAGACCTGGTATCCTCCCAGGACTCTAATCTCAGCTCCATTTCAATCCTAAAATAGTCTGATTTAAGCTTACTGGTGATCTGCCAGATATTGATAGGGATGATCATTTCAATCCTAAAATAGTCTGATTTAAGCAAAAAGGAACAACCATCGAACCGATTAACTTTAGCAGATTTCAATCCTAAAATAGTCTGATTTAAGCTTGATTACCTCCCTTCCAATCCCTTACATGATGTAATTTCAATCCTAAAATAGTCTGATTTAAGCCAGTAGTTAGTGGGGTTTCATATACTTTAAGTACATATTTCAATCCTAAAATAGTCTGATTTAAGCGGCTTGTGATGTAATCTCTAACGAACAATTATTAAAATTTCAATCCTAAAATAGTCTGATTTAAGCAAAGAAGGATGGCAAGCAATATTTTTAAGCAGTTACATTTCAATCCTAAAATAGTCTGATTTAAGCTGAAATCTTGCCAAAGGAGGATTAATATCATGACAAAATTTCAATCCTAAAATAGTCTGATTTAAGCAATAATAACATCCGGTCCTTTTTAGCTCTTCAAGCAATTTCAATCCTAAAATAGTCTGATTTAAGCAGCCGCATGGTTAAAACCTTAAAAGTTAAAAGATACATTTCAATCCTAAAATAGTCTGATTTAAGCGTAAAATATATAAGGATACTCCGGAGGATGTTCTTGATTTCAATCCTAAAATAGTCTGATTTAAGCAGCATCCTCCTCCAGATATCACCATTTCCAGATTATATTTCAATCCTAAAATAGTCTGATTTAAGCCTTATTCTTTTAAATTTATTATATATTTTCTGTGGTATTTCAATCCTAAAATAGTCTGATTTAAGCATAAATAAAAGAATTTAAGGCCATTTTAAAAGTTAACATTTCAATCCTAAAATAGTCTGATTTAAGCTTACTAGTTAAGCGGCTTACTTCCCCTTCCATTTCCATTTCAATCCTAAAATAGTCTGATTTAAGCCAAATATTTTTTTATCATCTTTTTCGGTTATCTTCAATTTCAATCCTAAAATAGTCTGATTTAAGCCCCAAAATAATCGCCGATGATCCCAACGATTTATAAATTTCAATCCTAAAATAGTCTGATTTAAGCATACCTGAAATTAACATGGACGTATAGGTGAATACATATTTCAATCCTAAAATAGTCTGATTTAAGCCGACCCAATCTATAATATTTACCATTTAATTTAATTCATTTCAATCCTAAAATAGTCTGATTTAAGCACGATGTCTACGGTGAATATACTATCAGAATGTTTGCATTTCAATCCTAAAATAGTCTGATTTAAGCAACTTTCTTTTGTATGGAATGTGTGTCCTACTTCATCATTTCAATCCTAAAATAGTCTGATTTAAGCAGGGCGGAAATTTGCCCTATTTTCCCTAATACATGCTAACTTTTGGCCTCCTGAATACTTAAAATTGTCGATCACCAATTTCAAAATTCCTTTAAATAGATCAACGACTTCCAAAAAATTAAATTTTTAAGAAATTAAGCATTCAAATATATTTTCTATTTATTTAAAACTATGATAAGAAGGTAAAATTCAAATAAAATTTTAACATGTTTTTTAAACAAATTTAAAAATAAAGTAACTTTAAGTAAGTTTAAATGAGATATGAAAAGTACTGTTATAAACGATCGGCCATGCTTACCTCAAAAATCAAAAAACAAGTCAAAATAAACCTGAATAAAAATAATAATTATTATATCAAAGTATTCCATGAACAGGTGCTTTTTCAATTCCTAAAACCTTCCTACTAAATGCATCCTCAGTCCTGAACCTGTATATTATCACAGAATCCTCTTCCTTCTCTATAATATCCAGTAAGCCTGTTTTTATCTCTTCAAGCTCACTTTTTGTGACTTCTCCTTCAAAAACAGAATTTTGAATCCAGTAAAGATGCTTTCGGAGGAATTTTTTAACTTTATTGACGCGCTCCACTTTAATATCATAGACGATTATCACGTACATTTAGATCATCTTTGAAATGTTCAAGACGTAAATTTAGGTTAATCTTGCTGGTTTTACAGTTCATATTCTTCTTCCAGCAAATATTCTTTTATTCTTTCAATGAAATTTTCTCCTCTGGTTATGGCATTTTTCTGCGGTTTCCTGTGTAATTTCAGATTTAAAACTGTAATCAACTGTCAACCGTTCATCAAACGCTTTACTTAAATCTCGGCCCAATTCAACCGGAAATATACTTGTTCTTATGAAATATTGACCCAATAGTGAAATAACTCCTTTATGTGAGGAAAATTTTAAATTTTTAGTTAATAAAACAGCTTCAGTCGCGTAGAACATAGCATAATAAGACCTTGAAACAGAAGCATCGTTATATCCATTATTAACACCTAATCGGCTCTACACTTGATTCAAGTGCGGTAGAAACAGAAGCATCGTTATATCCATTATTAACAGTTAACTTCGCTGATTCTAAGCTTTCATAAGCCCTTTTTATAAGTGCTTTAATTTTTTCTTTCATACTGTTATCCCTTCATTTTGGATATGGTAATTTAAGGGCCATTCTACATCCTTAATTTCTTCTTCAGACATTGGGTTAACTGATACAAGTTCTCCATATTCTATTGTCAGTGGATAAATGATATCATGTATTTTATCAATTTCCTTGATTTTATCAATTTTACCCTTTAGCACAACAGCAATATCGATATCTGATTCATTTGTAGCTTCATCTCTAGCAAAAGAGCCATAAAGAATGATTTTTGTAAGGCGATCCGCATAAATCTTCCCAAGTATTTTCTTTATCTCTAAAAGAACAGGCTTTATCTCATTTATAGATCTTTTAACCTTCATTGCCGCCACCTTGCGAATATAAGATCAATTTTGTATCTGCCGAATTCACTGGCAAGCTGCTGTGAATATGACCCCTTGCGAATATAAGATCAATTTTATATCCAGATATAATTTGTTATTAATAATATTAAACTTCTTCTAAACACTGAAAAGTTGAAATTTGTAGTTTTACCACCACATAACAAACGGTTTATACTTTTTAGACCCTAAAAGATGCTTTATAAGTTTATAAGCTTCCAGCCTAATTAATCTTTTATAAGAAACCTTCCTGTTAAGTTCCCTGTGCTTTATGGTCTTTTTAAGCCGTTCATCATATTCCTTAATGAAGGTTTTTCTTCCATTATCATTTAAAAGACAGTAATTAAGGTCTTTTTCAAAGTCGTCTACGCTGAGCATTTTCTTGTTAACCAGATAAAAAATAAGTCTATCTACAAGAATCGGCTTGAAAATCTCGCTTAAATCCAGCGCCAGGGAAAACCTGCGCTCTGATGGTTCGTGAAGATAGGAAACTGTGGGATTTAATTGAGTATTATAGATTTCAGATAGAACAGTTGAATAAAGCATTGAATTTCCGAAGCTTATAAGGGCATTTACCATATTTTCAGGCGGTCTTTTAACTCTTTTTTCCAGTTCAAAACTTTCTGGGAGAATCTCATTCATTTTTGTGTAGTAGTGGGCTCGAATCCTTCCCTCAACGTTCATTGCTTCTGTTATCATGTTGCAATTGTCCAGATCAGGTAATATGCTATTTATATCATTTTCAAGCTTGTAATATGATAGAATTTTCCCCATATTCTTTGCAGCGCCTTCTACGAACTTTTTAGCTATAAACATCCTCTTTTCATGGTCCAGATAGTGCTCAGCCTGTTTTATAATCAGATCTCCAGACAGGAGCTTTTCTCTGGGATAAAAACTGCCATCATAATAACCGTAGTAATTAAAGAAATGAACAGGTATACCTTCCTTTGCTAAAAGACGCATGGCTTGGGATGAAAAGGTTAATGAACCGTAGGCATAGATAGAATAAATTTTATTTATTGGAATTGGCTTTTTAACATCTTTATTTATAAAATAAACTGTATTTTCTCTTCTTTTAAGCAGCCCATTTGACATCAGGTAATAATTCTTTTTCATGGCTTTTCACCTCAAAGCAAGCTTTCTACTTCATCAATTAATTTTTTAGTAGATTCAAGCACATTAAATGCAATTTTTTCATCGTAAATATAACTATAATCTGCCCTTTCTCTTGCTTTCATTGCAAAATCAAATTCATAGAACACATTATCACTTATAATGCCGTTATCCACAAATAGGGTTTTAATTGCAAATTTAAGTGCTGTATGACATTCGAAATTTATAATTTCGATGCCCCGAAAACTTCGTTTTCGAAGGCTTCTTTCTTTGTAACCTCTACTAAAAAGAAGACCTCTGAATGCATGAAACATGGAATAATAACTTTGGACTATGGCCCATTTATAATTTCCATCATTGATGGAATTTTCTGCCGATTTTAAATCAAAAAAAGCTTCTTTAATTTCTTTTTCTATTAGTTCAGAATCGATACAAATCTGTATTACATTTCCTTCTTTGTATCTTTCAAATTGATAATTCATCTTAATTCTTCCTTATAAAGAATAATTAACCTTTTACTTAAAATTCCATATTATTAACGATTAATGAAATTTTAAATCCAGCAGAACTCAAAATACGCACATTTCCTACAAATTCTCATTCTTCCAGGCTTTGGAGCGTCACCATTAATTATATTGCCGATATCTTCAATTATGGTATTTAGTTCATTTTCTTTAGATTCATCTAACTCTACCATTACTTTCTTTCTCATCTTAGGATAATTAATTATACCTTTAATGTTTTCAATACCTTTCCTGTTTTTTAAATAGTACATGTAATACAGGAGCTGATATTCATGAGCTTTTTCCATTTTACTGCTCTTTTTAACTTCATGAAGCTCCAGGCAATCCTGTTTTTTAATAAAATCAACGCTGATTAAATTATCAATCGTGTACTCTTTTTCATCTTTATAACTTTTTGAATGCAGTAATTTTCCAAGGGATACAAGATCGGATTCCTGTTCCATCTGTATGTGGTGAGAAAAAAGCCATAGTTTTGTTTTGCAGATGAAATAATAGTTGATCTGGGTCCCTATTATTCGAAGTTGTTTTTCGGAGTCTGAAAGCATGCTTGGTACCTAATTATGGTAGTATGAAAATCTTAAGGCTTTTTAAGAACCTCATCAGGCGTTACAACATTTTCCATCCATTTAAAATGTTCTAAATTGTTTGTAACCAGTTTTGCATTCAATTTAATTGCAGTGGCCCCTATAGTATAATCTCTCGCATTATCTTTGAAATCCCAGTTTCCAATGAACCCACTGGCCGCTTCTGCCGCATCATCTTTTCCAAAGGGAACAATAGATATGTTCATCTGTTCCAGGAATGTATCCACCATAGATTCAGTATTTCCTTTTTTAAGATTATGATAAAGATATTCCATATAAGCAAAAGCAGGTAAATATTTCACATCTTTTGAGGTAAGAAGCCAGTCGCAAAATTTTTTGCTGTTGAAAACATTAGTATCAAGAACCAGTTTCATCTGATCACCAGAAATAAAAAGTTTAGTTATTCATTATTTATCTTTGCCCAATGATTCGAGACTCTTTTTAACTCCTATTTTGAAACCGTCAAACACTGTGTGTTTGGGTATCAAAATCAAAGATTTTGAATCCTTCTCTTGATTCTGTTATAGTTTCTTCAATGTCCTTTGATGCCTCTACCATTCTATCCCTTAATTCTTCAACTGTCATGAGAATCCATTTTCCTTCCCTGTCTTTTACAAAAACAACTTTGTCTCCTTGATGAATATTAAGGTCTTCTCTCACTTCTTTTGGAATCGTTATCTGATACTTCTTTGTAACACTTACCATGGTATCACTTTGAAAATTAAAAATTTTTAATGTACAGAAAACCGTAGGTTTTCTTCAGCCTTACATTTTTTATATATGTAATACTTTAAGTAGTTTGGTATTGATAATGGGAGTTTCTTCTTGTATTAAATAAAAATCAGCGCCGATTAAACTGTTAATTGTGTACTCCTTTTCACTTTATAGCTTTTTGAATGCAGTAATTTTCCAAGGGATACGAGATCAGACTTCTGTTCCATCTGGATGTGGTGAAAAATGTTAAAGCCGATTTCAGAATTTTATGGCGAAATTAGTGACTTACACTCTTTTTAAAACAATTCCGAACCTTCAAAATAATTCTGGCTCTTCTTTGCCTGATTGGACAGTAAACCATAATCATTTTCAAAAAGAGTTTTAGCCGCTTCAAGGTTTTCATATGCATTTTCCATTAGAATTTTTCTTCTCATCCAGCAGCTTCTATAATTATGCCTTCTTTAAGGGCCTTCGAAATCTCTCAAAAATCATTAAAAATCTCTGATTTTCGATAGCTTCGATTTTTAGAGCACGGAAAACTGTCAAAATCTCTGATTTTGACGTTTACGAAATTCTCAATTTCGTAACAGCGAAAAATGAAAATTTTTCGCATGCACCGAAAATCTATGATTTTCGGATGCTTCGTTTTTCGTAAGCTATGATTTCGAGGCCACAAACACTCCGTGTTTGAGGGCCTCATTCACTATTCCAATTTCATTTTTCTTTTTTTCGAATTCTTCTGGAGTGTAGGGCAGTATATCCACATCCTGATCAAGATCCCAGAACTCAAGGAGTTGTTGAATTCTCTCCAGGAAGTGTATGCCTTCAAATTTTTTGCTTACAATGATAAAATCATAGTCACTTTCTTTAAGGTATTCATTTCTGGCCCTGCTGCCAAATAAAAGTACTAATTCTGGGTTAAATTCTTTTTTTACAAGATATAAAAAGTTTTTTATATCTTCAATTCCTTCTGGACCCATTTTATCACGTTTTTTGCAATTTCTAACCGTTCTTTTGCTATCTCATCGTCGTAAAGCTCATAAGGAACTCCATGTGCAGCGTCAGGGTAACGGGTAATAACAAAATCAGGGCTTAATTTTCGAAGCCCGCTTAAAAATTCACTGGGGATTTTAACGCTTCTTCCAAGAAAAAGTAGTGAATGAGTTGGACCGGGAGATTCTTTAATTGTATGGATATAAAGTGCTTTAAGTGCCTTTTCAGTGGCCTGTTGAGATAAAAAAGCAGTTACATAATATTCATTGATCTCAAGGTTTTTGGAAGCACTTTCCAGGTCTTTCAGCGCCTGCTTCCACCAGTTAGAAACTTCTTCTCTCATTTTAAACCTCTAATATTATTTAGAATTCGGGAGTATTTATGGGTTTAGATTTTAAACTGAATTACTCAACTTTATGAGAATGTCTTTATAAAGAGTTACCCAACTTTATGAGTGATTATTTATAAATGATTGCTCAAGTTTATGAGAAAGTTACCTAATCTAAATCTTTCTCCACGTTGAACTTTCTTTTTAAGTTCAACTGCATCAGTTTCTGGCCTGTCAACTATTCTGCAGATGTCATCAAAGGTTACTTTCTTTCGAAATTTAACTTCTGCATCGTTTTTAGTTGATTTCCATCCAATAATGTCACCTGACCTTAATTTGAACTTTTTCCTTATTTCCATAAGATTATGGTCTTAAAATCCTTTGAAATTTTAGTTTCTATGCCATATTATCATGTTAAAATATTAGTTTTTAAAGTAAATGCTATCTCCAAGGGATTAACCCGTTTAAACCATTATTTCATTGATCCCAAAGAAATATAAAATTTGTAGATAAATAAAGATTTAAGTAACTCAATTGAGATGGTTTTCAGGTGGATTATGAAATTAATTGCAGATAGTTTTAATAAGCGTTTTTCTGGTTGGATGATAACTTTACCCGAAGAGGACCTTAATGCCCAGCGTAGTGGCCATATCAATAAAGAGGGCTGGCTTATTCAGTATTGCTTTGGAAAGGACGAAACTGATAAATACATGGATTATTACGCCACTAATAAGTGGTATGGTGATTCACATGTACGTATCTATGCGGACGGCACGAAAAAAGATCTACCAGCCCTTTGTAGTATGCATAAAAGCAGTTGGTACCCTGAAGAAGCAAAACAACTGGAAGATGAACATTTTGAATTGCAATCTAAAATCGCAGAAATGCTGATTGATAAGGGATTCGATAGATTCACCATCAACATGGCTTTAAGTGTGTGGCCAGTTAAAGACTCAAAAAAGGAGTAATCATGCAATCCATTAATGTTTATGTGAGATCACCTAAAACAAAAAATTAGGGGATGATATTAAAATGAAGGATAAACAGCCGTCTATTAACGAATGGAAAGAATTATATTCTGCAGCAATAGAATTTAAGAAATTGAAACCATGGGACTGGATGTGGGACTCAGATATATTTGGAGTTCAAGACCCGGGCACTGGTGAAATTGGTTATTGCTGCATAATGGGAAGATCAGGCGAACATTTCGCCCTGGGAGTATATCCGGGCAGTGAAGGGTTGGAGGGGTTGTTACGAATCTTATCTGGAGAAGAAATCCTTCCTGATGAACCTGTTGAGCTTCTTAATCAAAAATGTCTCATGGCTTCATTTGAAAACAGAGAATATATAGAAAAGCGTGATTATGAAATAATCAGAAAACTGGAGTTAAGATTCAGGGGGAAAAATGAATGGCCATTATTTAGAAGTTATCTGCCGGGCCATCTTCCATGGTATTTAAACAGTGGAGAGGTACAGTTTCTGACCATTGCGCTTCAGCAGGCAATTCATGTTTGTAATCGTTTTAAAAATGATCCAGAGATGCTTGTTCCCCCTTCAGCTTCTGAAATATTAGTTCGGGTGCCATTAAAAGAAAATGGTCTTAAATGGAGAGACGAATGGTTAGAACCCTCTGAAATAGGTGAAAAGTTGGAGGAAATATTAATTGGGGCGGTGGATGAAGATGCTTTGAAGGATCTCCAGAAATTGAAGCGTCATGGAATCTGGGAAGCTGATTTCTTTTATTTTCATGAGGCTGTTCAGGATGGCCCCGAAGAAAGGCCATACTTTCCCTACGTAATTTTATGGGCCGAAAGAGACACTGGACTCATTTTAAACACCGAAGTAGTGAACCCGAAAGAGTGGGTGAGTGTTTTTTCAATTCAAGTGCAGGAAAATATTGAAAACACCGGATCATTACCCACTGAAATTATTGTTAAGAAAAAAGAACTTTTCACTTTCCTTGAACCTATGACTTCTAAACTGGGAATTAAATTGACCCTAGCTTCTAATTTGAAATTAATAGACAGAATAAAAAAAGATATGCAGGATGTTCCAATGGATGATGAGGATAAGATGTTGGAGGCTGTGATGGAACTTATGATGGAAGATGAATCATTTCAGGCCATGGTTGAGGATGGATCACTTGATGATCTAATAAAAAAGGGATCGATGCGTGATTTATTGAAAGATGAATTAATTCAATCCGTAATATGGAGAAAAAGAAGAAAATATGACAATATCACGATTAAAGATAATGAATACGACCCTGGGCAAACCACATTATTTGATTACAACAACTCCAGTCAGGATGAAGGAGAATACATCGACAGGGAACGGGAAGTTGTGAATGATTACCATAATTTAATCCAGGAAGAACCCGGAATTCCCCGATTAAAAGTGGAATTAAAAAAGCTGATTAAAAAAGACCCTGACTTTTTTGGCTCCTATTTAACGCTCTTTAAGATATTACAGAGTGAGGGCAGACAAAATGAAGCAGATAAATTGCTGGATGAAGCCTACAAAAGAGCAATAAACCTGATAACTGATAAAAAAGGTGAATGGCCAGACTTACTGGGGTGGGGATGTGTGGAAAACAGGCATATCATCAGTACCATTTTAAATAAGGCTGTTTTGTTGTGGAAATCCTCAAAAACAGATGATGCTCTGGATTTATTCAGAAAACTCTTAAAATCAAATCCTGGTGATAATGCAGGTGCACGTAATTACATTCTGGCCATTAGAATGAAAATGAGCTTTAAAAAATTTGAAAAACGGTTTAATAAAGGCGGGTTCTATGATTCCCACTTAAGTGACTGGTTTGAAAAAAATTACAGGAAGTTTCCTGATGAGTTTGACTGGTGGGATAAACTAATGGAAGAATATTGACTTGTAAACCTCTTAGATCTTATTTTTCTCTAATTTTATTGATTTAATGTACTTTTCTTTAATTATATAATTAGAAAAATTTTCATATTTTTTAGAATATGATTCCCCCAAAATTTAATAGATATAACCATTAAAATATTAAATTATCTGAATTTTCCAATGGTGAGATAATTGAGCGAAATAGATAAAGAGATATCTGAAATTAAATTTCTACTAGAAAAAATTGAAGGAATAATCGATTCAAGGCTAATAGGAATAGAAGAACCTGATGCGGATGAAATTGAAGAGATAAAGGCGTATCAAAAAAAGAAAAAGCAAGGGACTCTTGAGTTAAATGAAATATAGGGTATTTCTAGAGAAAAGGGCTCAGAAACAACTGGAAAATCTTAATGACAATGACCATATAAAAGATAAAATAATTAAACTTAAAGAAGGTTTTGTTCCTGAACTTGACATTAAAAAGTTAAAAGGCTTTAAAAACCATTATCGTTTAAGAGCAGGAGGATATAGAATTCTTTTTGAGCTTCAAGAAGGTCCTTCCATAATAGTTTATGCCATTCTACCTCGAAAGAAGGCTTATAAAAAATAATCCCTTAATTTTCTTATTTATATAATTTAAAGTTCTTAAATTGTACTTTTTCCAATTCAATAAATGTTTTTCCTGATTTCTAGAGGTGTTAAATATGAAAAAGAAATTTGAACATGTTTATCAGTTCCGAATTGACCTGAAAGATATCAAACCACCCATCTGGCGCAGAATACAGGTCCCTGAAACCTATACTTTCTTTGATCTGCACGTGGCCATTCAAAATGCCATGCTCTGGAGTGGAGGCCATTTGCATAGATTCTACGTCACAGATCCATTCACCGGGAAAAAAGTCGAATTAGAAGCTCCGGAGTGGGAGACAAATATATCTGATTGGTTTAATATGGAAAAACCGCGAGCAAGTTACGTCTATGACTTTGGCGATTGGTGGGAGCACAAAATAAAACTGGAGAAGATAATCCTCAGAGAAAAAGGCGTTAATTATCCGATATGTATCAAAGGAAAAAGAGCATCTCCACCTGAGGATAGCGGGGGTGTTTGGGGATATGAAGAGCTTTTAGAGATCATAAAAAATCCTGATCATGAAGAATACGAAGAAACACTTGAGTGGCTTGGAGGAAAATTCGATCCGGAACATTTTGACCCCAAAGAGGTTGTTTTTGATGACCCTGATGAATATCTGGATGATGAAATTAGATTGAAAGAGGAACTTGATTTATTGTAAGTTTGTAATTTCAAAGGAATAACGGGATGTCAATTTTGGTCACAGTTCAATCATTCATCTTTTGGACATTTATCACCATAAAAATTTAATATATGTAACTTAAAGAATATTAAGCGAGAAGGAAAGTAAATTGGTGATTCTTTGAAGTATGAGAAGGAAGTTAAAGAATTCCTGCAAAAACAGGACCATGTTGAACTGGCCTACCTCTTTGGTTCCATTGCCCTGCAAAAAGCAGGTAAACTTAGCGATGTAGATCTGGCGGTCTTTCTGGACGAATCACTTGATAGAAAAGAGAAGTTCAGGAAAAAACTTAGATTGATAGCTGATTTAGAGGATATATTAAAAATTGACCGTCTGGATCTGGTTATAATGAACGATGCGCCCCTTTCACTTAATTTTGAAATTATAAAGGCTAACTATCCACTTTTTATTCGGAATAAAGATCTGAAGGTAGATTTAGAACAATATATTATGTCCCGATACCTGGACCGTCAATATTACGATAAGCGATGGGCGGACAACCTGATTAAAAAAACGGCTGAATGAAAAGATGAAAATAAAAGAAAAAATTGCCCGGAAAATAGTTGAATATGCAAGGGTATGTGGAATTTTTAAAGGAACAACCTGCAGACGAAGAAGAATTAGTAAATAATTACCTCCTGAAATCTGCTATTGAGTAATCTTCAACTGGCCATTGAATCTGCCCTGGATATTGGAGAAGTTATAATTTCTTTTGAGAATCTTGAAAAACCAGAAGACTATCGAAGCATTATAATTACGCTTGGAAAAGAGGGGATAATCCCTGAGAAATTTGCCAGGAGATTTTCTGAGGCAGCAAAACTCAGGAACATACTGGTGCATATGTACACAGAGGTTGATCCAGCCATGATTTCACAGATACTGGAGAATAATCTGGACGACTTTGATGAATATGCCCGATACATTGCCCGTTATGTGGATAAAATGTGATTGAGTTTATTGTGAGTTACTCAACTTTATGAGTGATTATTTATAAATGATTGCTCAAGTTTATGAGTAAAACTCAATTATTATTTTTCTATGCGTTTAAATCTTGACTTTTGTGGCGTCAAATCGAAGCTAACAAAACTTCGTTTTGTGCTCCAAAGACCTTCGGTTTTTGAGAGATTTGACAGAATTTTTGGAGCCCTCGAACATGAAATGTTCGGGACATCGAAAGCTTTACTTTCGAATGCACGAAACTTCGTTTCGTAAGTTTTGGCGTTGAAGGAAATGAAATTTCCTGAACCGCAAAATCTGTGATTTTACAGGCCCTGAAACGAATATTACACGTATTCCGTGTTTTTGCATTCAAAAACCCAAGGTTTTGATAGTTTTTGAGGCCCGTACGAAATTTTCAATTTCGAGAGCCCCAAACGCTTTGCGTTTGAGGGTTTTATTTTAAAAATTTTAATTCTTTCACAATAATACACATTGCATTGTCCCTTAAAACCACTTTTTGCGCTTTATGTCTGTCAGATCTCACAATCACTTTAGTTTGCGATATCTTTCTAGCCTCACAAACTATCCTATCCCCTTTTATAACAGTTCCTCTACCCGTATAAATCTCTGGCATTTATTATTCTCCTAAGCGGCCTTCTTTCACGAGTTCATCTGTTATATGGGCTACAAGTTCCAGATCTAATTCTAAGTCCTCTGCTACAACATCTATATAAGCCTTTTTATATTTTTTGTAATACCCCAAAACTTCTTTTTTAGCAGTATCATAATCCACATCCCGGATTTTAATTATGTTTATTGACCTTAATTTATCCCGGATAGCTTCTCGTGCAAAATCAGAGGCGCTTAAGAATACTCCAGCATTCACCAATCTGGTTATCTCTTCATACTCGTTTTTGGTAACTTTTGTACCAATTGTTTTATTTAATTGTTTTACATACGCCATGCTACATATTATGTATAATTAACTATATAAAACAATCACAATCTCAAAATATATGTCCGGAGGATCCTTTCTGAATGCTGGAGCATTTTAGAATCCTCGAAAAACGTTGAAAAAGGCTCTTCAATATAACCTTGTCCTAAGATAGTCTGATTTAAGCTAATACCTAAAAAAGATAGAAACAAAAATTTCAATCCTACTGTGGTCTGATTTAAGATAGTAGTGATCTATTATCACGGGCCCGTAAAATGCTTTAATGGGCAAAATAGGATATTAAATATCCTTAAATAAAAATAATAAGTTATATATTAATCATTCGAATTGAAAAATTAGTAACTATCGTCATGATGACCAAACCATACAAAAACAACAGTTCTATTCTCTTCATCCACTCTAAAACACAGTAAAAAACTATTGTCGCCGATATGAACTCTTTTGTAACGTTGCAAAGGCCTTTTAAGATTCTTATAATGGTTAGGGTTAGTTAAAATTTCATTAACTTTTTTCCAAACTGCCTCATGAGCTTTTGAATTTTTCTTTGCAAGTTTTCTAAGTCTTTTATCTACTTTCTCTCCAAACTTCTTCCTGTACATGTCTATCTTTGGAATTCCTTGCTTCTTTTCGCATGTTTTCAAAGTATTCATCCACGTCGTCGATTTCGATAAAATCTTCTTCTTCGGCTTCCATGATGGCTTTAACTAACCTTGGATCTTCCTCTTCTTCTGGATTAAATGCAACTTCTTTACCGTCAATCATTACTACTTTTAATTTTTCATGATGTTTTTTATTTTGAGCCATGGCGTCCACCATATTAATCCGCCTCATAGTTATACATATAATTATTATTTCGTGTTAATATAAAGTTATTCAGTGATAATAGGCGCATGTCAAAATTATTTTTTGTGTAGTAGCAAATAATAAATTGAGAATTATTTTCTTGATTTTCCTTAGTACTGAATTCCAGCATTATTTGGTGTGCCTGTTTTTCTGTTATCTTCTAGCCACAAGCTTTCAGGCCCCAGATTCTGCTTAAAAATGTCACCTTTTAATGGATTGTAAATGGATTTCTAATATTTATTTTGATAATTCAGCGTGTTAAATATTCTTTAGCCTAAGTAAAAGGTTTAAATAACATTTTCAAAGAACATTATCATCTTCAAAATCCATTAATTCATTAATTTCATCGTTCTCCATTTTTTCAAAAATACTGTCAACCCCACATTCATAAATAGATTTGAGTTCTTCTTCTGTTAGCCTATCTAATACATAAAATCCTTTAAATTCAGGAAATGATATTTTATTTAAAAAATCACTTTTTTCTGAATAAAATATGGGAATGCTTACAGAATATTCATAAAGTATTTTCTTTAAATCCCATTTATTCACTTTTTTATCTGTTAATTTTGATATTTCCTCTTCAATTTCTTTCCAAGGAATTTTCCTGTTTTCAGAATTACTTATTATTTTGGCAAATTCCTTTTTAATATCAGGATCCTCTTCTGTGAATTCCATAAGATTTGGAATCACTGCATTAACTCCTGCGATAGTTCTAAAAAGTCTTTGAGCTTGGCTCTTTTTTTCGACCGTAAAATATTTTAAATAGTCCAAATTTTCTTGTATTCCTTTTTCATAAATTTCTTTAAGCTTGGTTCCGTTAATTTCTTTTTCAAAAACTTCTTTTATCATTTCCATTTCATCTTCATAATTTAAAGCATTTGAATTAGCTTCATGTTCTTTTAGAACTTCAAAAGTCTTTTTAATTACTTTATAGTCGTAAATAGCTCTTGTTCCTTTATCAACTTCCAAATGTTCATCTTCGGTTTTTTCACCTGAAAAAATAACTATATTTGGCGTGTCGATAGGATAATCCTCCACTCTGTTCCTATAAACTCTTCCCCATCTTTGAATTTGACTGTCAATTGTTGATATTTCTGTTATCATTGCATCAAAATCTAAGTCAACTGAAGCTTCAACAATCTGGGTTGATACAACTATTACTTTCTCGTTGTTTTCTTTATCTTTGATTTTTTCTTTAATTTCTTTTATACGTCTGCGTTTTTCTTTTTCTATCAGTCTCGAATGCAAAAGATAAACGTTTCCTTTATTTTTTAGATTTTCATAAATTTTAATAGCTTTTTTAACGTTATTTACTATTATAAACAAATTTTTATTTTTGAAATCTTCGATCAATTTATCTAATTCAGATTCACTCTCTTTTTTTAATTTTAGATCGCTATCAAACAGATTTTTTTCTACAACAGCAATTTTATGTCTTTTTCGGTTGAAATTCTTAATTTTATTTTTTATTTTTTCATCAAACTTCGCAACGTCTTTAATTTCAAAGCCATCTTCGCCCATCTCATTGAAATACTTCTCATAATATGGGGGGAATGTAGCAGTTATTATAAGAATCTTTCCTTTGAGTTTGCGAATAATTTCAAGTGTTTTAATGATTATTGCCGCCATTTCCTCATTATATGTTTGTATTTCGTCAATAACTATGGATGAAAAAGGATAAACAGAAATTACTTTATCAGAGCCGTAATAATTCAAAGAAGTTAGAAATACCTGATCTGGAGTTGTAAGGAGTATAGGGGAAGAAATCATTTGTGTTGAGGTCATCATTTTATCTATATCCAAATCACTTCCTTTTTTTTCTTCTTTGATATATTCAATAAATGCTGTTGAGTGTAATATGTCTACAGATTCTTTATCAAAATAGCCATCCTTAGAATTTCGAAAACGTGAAAATAAATCGTTTAGAGCAACTCTTAATGGTAAAGTATAAATCAATTTCCTTTTATTTATTTCAGCCCACAAAAGGGCAAACTCAGTTTTTCCTGAACCAGTAGGAGCTACAAGAATAAGAGATTTATCTGTATCTATGTCATCCAATACGTCTTTTTGCCAAAGATATATTTCTTTATTTTTTTTGGATATATTCGCTTTTATCTCGTTCGATAATCCCTCAAAAACATTTTTAAGCCCTTTACGTTCAATTTCAACTCCACCACTAGAGGAATAATCACATCTTCTAAGGAAACCAAGTAAAACTAAAAAATCATAATCTGGATTGTCATTATCTATATCATAGAACTCTGCAAATTCAGATATGTCATCTTCACGAGAATTTATCTTTTCAAGGAGTAAATTTGTTTTCCCAATATTCGTTTCTGCTTCTAGTGAATTAATTGCTGAACATGCTATTTCAGAATTAGAAAATTCATCTTTAATATATTTAAACAAGTTCATGAGGAAATTTCGTAAAATACCAGAATTTCCATTGATAAATTTAAGATAAGAAGATGTAGCCTTACGATAGTTAGAAATTATCTCCATAAGATCTTTTTCTGCAATGAAATACTCATTATAATGATGGAGAAGTATTGCTGTCCTCAGTTTTTTGTCTAATTCGTTGTTTCCTAATATAAATGTGCTCCAAATCGACGAAAGTATTTCATGCCTTGGATATCTCATTTCAGGATTATTAAGTGGCTTTAAAAAAGTTTTTAACTTTTTCCAATCTTCACTATCTTTTTCATCGCTATTAAAAACCTTTTTCTGGAAAGTATAATCAATTTTACCAAGATCATGTAATATAGCTGCAATCACAAGTTTTTCAAAAATGTCATTGTTAGCAACCATATCGTAATTAAATGAATCTTTATTTTCTTTCACAAATTCATTGAGTTCTAAAACTCTTCTTACAGCTTCTTTTAGGTGGTCTTTAAGTAAATAATTTTCCTGATCTCCTGATTTGGCTCTTAAAATATCAATTAACTCATCCATTACAACCACCCGAATTCTTCAGGTATTTTGAAGTTCAAATTTTTATCCTTTATATTGTAATTTTCAACTTTTACTTCATCTTTAAGAAAAATAACTTGATCCAATCCTGTATACATAACAGTTTCAAATTCTGGAATTCTTTTAGTGGATTTAGTAATTTCTGCTTTGTTTTTGATACATTTGTCACCATTTTTAAAAATTACCTTTAATGGAATAGAATAAACTGGAAATTTTTCATTTTTGATTGGAAATTCTCCATGAGAACCATTATCTGCTTTGAGTTTGATATAAGCTGGTTGTGTCAACCAGATGTTTTTCTTTGCTATTTTTTCAGAGAAAGAGAAATCTTCTTCAGAATAAACGCCCCTCAAGAATATTATATCTTCACTTCGTCCAAGATAAGGAATTTTAGATGGATTTAACAAAGCTTTTTCCATTTCTTCAATTAAATCTTCTCTTCCTTTAAGGAAGATGTAAACGCGACCGTTGAATAATTCTTGCTGAAAAACAGGAGATCTTTGAGAAGTTACACCTCTTCCATATAAAGGAAATCCTTGATTCCACAGTTTTATTTTACCGTTGTATTTCATGAGGTCAATACCATTAGAACCTTTAATTAAGCTTTGATAGTTCCAGAAAACACTCTCGAAGCATCCATGAATACTTACTTTGATTTCATAGAATTTCTTCTTATAGTATTCTCCTGTAATATTCTGCAGCATACCAATTATCGTTGATTTGGGTGGTAAAGGATAACTTTGAGCATAATAAAACGTGAAAGGGTTTCTATATTGTGCAAATGGTTGGAATATTTCAAGAAGGGTTATTTTATCTACCATAAGATGATCACTCTGCTTTTAACTATTCTTTTTAAATTCTACTTTAATACTGGGATCGTAGAATATAGTTACTTCTTCGCATCCTTTTGGAGCAGATTCGTTATCAGAATCAGAGTTTTCATTTTTCTTTGTTGCTTCTTCTTGAGAATCCTTTTTATCTTCAAACAGATGATTTATACATCTAAAGACTTTTTCTTCATCTAATTTAAGTGCATTATTTAAGCCAATAATTTCGAAAATTGGTTTTCTGCTCTTGATTGTTTTATGCCTAACTTTTAACAATTTTCCACCATTTTCAAGCGGTGATTCTTCTATTTCGTCATACTCCTCTTCTACATATTTATCAAGAAGAGCAATTTTATCCTTGTAAGTTTTATAAGGCTTGTCTTTGTAAACACCTAAAATCATCAGTTTAGGAGATAAATCTTCGCATCTACCTTTTATGCTTCTATTAAGGTTTAATATTGCATTTATAAGATTTTTTATACGTTTTTTTCTAGTATCTTCATCTAATTCGTATTTTACAATCATTGCACCTAAATTTTCATTGTATTCAATAATTTCAGAACTCTCCATTCCTGAAATCTTCACTTTACTATCCTCACTTTTGAAAGGCAAGATTATTTTAGAAATACTAGTTTTAGGTTCACTATTATTTTTATGTACAAATTTTAATGGTTCATTGGTTCCATATGAAATTTCAAAATCAGTAGATGTTTCATTTTGTTTTATTTGAATAGAATTTATAGTTTTTTCAGTATTTTTCTCTTTTATTTTTTTAGCTAAGTAAACTTCCAAATTACCAACACTACTCACATCAATCATTGTTGTATATTGATAAAATGTTTCATGTTCTTCAGAAGTAAATGGATCTATAGGCATATCTCCTCTAAATTTACGCATTCTATTAGCTAAACCTAAATTTGCATTAAATAATGCATCATAGTTAAAGTGAGTCATTGAAACTGCATGATTAATCTTTACTGGAGCTGTTCTGGAATTTGGTGGCTGTGTAGAAGTAATTAAGTATCCAAACAAATCAAATTCAGGATAGCTTAAAATATCACCAGAACACAGTAAATCAGGTTTTGGTTGTATTGATCCTTCTTTATTGCCTCTTCCTGTTTCTGTCGTAAGTATTTCTCCTTCACCAATTTCCCATAAACCCATATTTTTCGCGGTTTCAAGTAAACTGTATCTTAAAGCGTATCTGCTAACCAGAGTATACTGTCTTCCATCCCATTTTGTTATCTTTTTAAGCTCTTGATAATTCCCGCTTCCTTGATCATAGTTTAAAGAGTTCCCATAGAATACAATATCCATAACAATATATTTTCCCATATTAATTACCTCCATTAGATTCTGCAGACATTATTCCCATAATAATTGAATAAGCAACATTTTCAAAGCTTTCTGGCGTTAAAGGATAAATTTCCTGTAATTTATCAGATAGTTTCTTAACATCTTCATTTGCTTTTTGTCCATTTAACGTTCTTAAAAGAATAGAAAAAAATTCTTTTTGATTACTTGATTTAGTCGTATTTAATAACTTATAAACAATTTTTTGCCTATAATTATCAGACCCAATCTTATTAAAAGCATTATCAGTGTATTTTTTTATTTTCCAGAGATCACTTTGTGATACTGGTTTTTTAGTCCTAAATTCAACCTCTACATTCTCCAATTTTTACACCTCCTATAAAAACCCAATAAGTAATGCAAGAGCGTAATTTTCCCAATTATCTTCATTCTGCACCACATTGCTAAAAATATAACCATTAAGATCTTTAATAGACTTAACCTTTTTAGGATCAATTTTACTTTGCTCAAGTAATGCTTTTAAAATAATATTCACAAATGCATGTTTATTTTGTCTTTTTATAGCTGCGATAAGCCTATAAGCAGTTTTTTCCTTATTATCATCAGAAAAAATTTTAGAAACATTTCTATATGCTAAATTCATTCGATTATAATTCTCTTTTATCTGGAACACAATATCTTCAAGCTCTAAATGTATAAATTGTTCAAAAATTCTTCTTTTGTTGCCTTTGGATAAAGATTTGATCTTAGCATCCACAGAAAGGTTATACAGTAAGACTTTAGTGAATTTTTGATTTGTTTTATTGTTTATTCTTAAAATAGTGTGTTTGAGGATGCGTGGGAATAATGGTTTATTCTTAATGAATTCTTCAAGCAACCAAACCCGTTCAGAATTTTTATCCGCTTTATCTCCTTTAATTTGAAGATTTAAGTTTAAGGCATTTCTTATAGCGTCGTCAATGATTATACTTGCTCCAAGCTTTGTAATACCAAGATATCTCACATCCTTCAATTTTTGGTTTTCAATTCCCTCAAATTCTATTAAATACATACTTTCCAAAGAGAACTTAGCTTTATTTTCTATTAACTCATCAATTATCGAAGACCATGTAATTTTAAATATTGAATCTTTTTTTCCCATTCTAGAAATTTTTGTTTTAATTCCTTTGTTAATCGAATAAGAAAGATTGAGATTATTTGTATAAAAAAGAATATTCCTGTGTGCAAAAAACTGGAAGGCATTAGCAAAGGAAAGTAACAACAAATAAACTGGAAATTTCAGATTTAATCCAGATTCAATTTCATTCAATGTAAGTGGCATTGTGTATCCTACATTGAAAAACTCAATTGGGGAATATAAAAAAGGATTTGCTGTAGAGTCTGGAGAAAATTCGTATGAACTTAATTCTCCTTTTTTTCCATATTCTTTTTGTATCTTTGTATACCATTTTTTCTTTAAATTATCCTTGTTTTTATTATCTAAACAAAATTCTTTCTCGCAAAAATCAATAATCTCTGCTTTTCTCTTCTTTTGATATAACATCTTTTCGATTGTATCTACAAAAACCATATGATTGACACTGATATTTTTACAAAAACTAATGAACTCAATAAATGATTCTTGATCTTTTAAAGCTCTAATTAATTTTATATTGGAAAGATCTTTTCGTAAAAGATAATACAAATATAAAAAAGATAAAAAGATTTCTTTTTTAGGATTATAAAGGAAGAAATTCCGATGATCCTTAGGAAGATTTAAATCAAAATTCAAAATAAGGTCATTGACTTTATCCATTACGCTTATGAACATATCTTCTGAATTAGAAAGTATTTCATTTATACGGGATTCGATTTTTGTAGAAAAAATTAGTTTTTCGTTTATTAAATTATTTCTTAATTCATTTATTTGTGAATCTAGCTCTATTATTTTGTTTTCATGGCTTAAAATATTCTTTTCTAGTCTTTTTATTTTATTTAAATCTTTTTTTGTAATTTTGTCTAAATTAAGATCTTTATTGGTGCCTAACAATTTTGAAAGTTCTTTTTCTTTTTCTTTTCTTTTTTTTAATGCATCACTTCTTTTTTTACCTATTTTCCCTATTTCTTTGAAAGTGCTACGAATTTTTGAATGATAAAACAAATAAGCAAACGGAAAATAACCATAGTAAATTAATTCAGAGTTTTCTTTTATTCTATTTTTTAGTTCCTCAAGGTTCCAACCATAAACTTCTTCCATTAAATTTATAAAGCCCAAAATACCAGTATCAATGAACCAATTACCTGTAAATTGAAGTTCTGGAACATTAATATCATTATTCTCAATAATTTCTTCTTCTAAAACATTTTCACGGTTTTCCACCATCATAAAGTCATCACCATTCCAAAACCCATACTATTCTTCTCTCCCAATCCACAATTATACGCAAACTCCAAAAGTCTTTAGTCAGCCTTAATATCAAAATCTCATATAAACGTTCAGCTTCATGTAAATCTAATCAAATAAAAGGATCTTCCTCCACTTCCAGCATCAAACCTAACCTATTATCATATTTCGCATCCACAAAATATGTTTTCCCGTCTAATTCCACATTATTTTCCTTTTCAAGCTTTTTAAACTGTCCAATACTGATAGAAAGGAAATAACTCATTGCTTCAAAATATCTCTTCTCATCTATTTCATCCAGATAATCAAGCTTATATTTGAATGGAACCACCTCATAAGACTGGAAAAGAGAATAAAACTCCATTTCACTCTCACTATCATTTATGAAAGGAACTATCTGCCTATTAAATGACTCAAAATGATTTTGTACCCTGTCAAAATCTTCTTTATCTTTTCCAGCATATCCATCTGCATATATATCATCTACAAGTTTTTGAATAATGTCTTCTTTTAAAATATCAACATTTTCGAGACTTTTTACAGTTTTTTGAACAATTTTAGGGTTGTAAATATATTTATCCTTTTTAGAACCTTCAGAAAAAATATTTACTGGAGCAATTCTATCTTTGTTCCATCCTTTTCTGTTCACTCTACCAAATCGCTGGATTAGAGCGTCAATAGGTGCAGGTTCTGAATATAACATATCATAATCTATATCAAGTGATACCTCGATTGCCTGTGTTCCAACTAATAAATCAAGTTTATCCAGAGATTTTTCGATTTTCTCCCTGTCTTTGAGCATAAATCTGCTATGCAAAAGTGCACTATTTTCTATATCTTCAGATAGTTCTTCAAAAACTTCTTGAGCCCTTAAAACAGTATTACATACTACAAGAACCCGTTTTCCTTCGTTTAAATCATCCTTTATAGTACCAAGATTATCCAGTATGTTCCCGTGAATAACATTTACTTCATGCCTTGTAAACTTCTCAAGTTCGTCTTTATCCATTTTTATTTCAGTTGAAATACCTAAATTATCCTTAAATAAATTTTTAATGAATGTTGGAAGAGTTGCAGACATAATTAGCATTTCTGCATTATAATTATTTTTCAAGATTTTTAGAATTTCAAGAATAAGAGAAGTGGTATGTGCATCATAGGCATGAATCTCATCAAGGATAAATAAACCGTTGGTCATTTCTGAAAGCTGCATTTCAAATCCTTTGGTTCCAAAAAATGCTTTAAGTATCTGAAATGGGGTAAGAATCTTATATGGTCTGTAAATTTTTTTAGATAATCCTTTTATCTCCCTTATTTTACTTTTTGTAATATCATAGTTGTCCATATCATCTGATAATGCTTTATAAAGGAAATATGATGCTTTACCATGTAATAATCCTACTAAATCCTTATTTCCAAAGTCCTTTTGAAGTCTTTTGTACATTGCGTTGATACTTGCAGTGTAAGGCAGTAAATAAAAAACTCTCTTGGATTTAGTGGAATTCTGATTAGTATCACTCCATAAAAGAGATGCCTCTGTTTTACCACTTCCTGTTGGAGAAGTAAGAAAAGCGCTTCCATGAGTATTTAAGGCTTCCTGCTGGACTTTTCGTAGTTCAAAGTTAAATATTGAACGCATGCCTTTAATACCTTCTAAAATTTCATATTTTGAACCAGAAGCCAGATGATCACAGGCATTTACAAAACCTTTTAAAAAAATGCCATATTTTCCATGTAAGGTTGAATATTCATCATCTTCCCATTCAAGATAGTAAGGAAGTACTGAATCTTTGTAAACATCTTCTAATTCGTTCACTGAAGAGATTAAATTATAATTATCCAGTTTATATCCCAGATATTCTTTACTCCATTTTTCTATAAGCTTAAAATAATTTAAAAGTTCTTCAAAATTAGGTTCTAATTCTAATAATTTCTTTTGATATAATTTTTTACCATTAGGGCTTGGAAAAGTGTTATAACGTTCTCGAAGTTTATTTATATCTTTATGATGAGTAATTATGGCAATTCCTATCGCTCTTTTATATAAATTATCATAATTTAGAGCTGATACAAATCCTGCAGATAACATTTCATGGCGATATTTCCATCTCAATTTATGAGTATCATCTTTAAGCATTTCCTGAAAGCCTGTTGCTCCTTTTCCAAAATCGTGGAAAAAAATAGAATAAAAAAGATGTTCCCAGAAATTTTCAACCCCACATAATTCTGGAACATTTTCATAAGCTTCTTTAATGCTTTTAAATACTTTTAATGCGTTTTCTGTATGTTCCAGAATAGTTTCATCAGGTTTTGCAAGAAGTGCCATTATTTAGCCCCTATTTGTGGAACCAAACGCCCCAATTTTTTTCTTCATCATAGTAACATTCATCTGGATAATCAAAGAACTGGTTCATTAGGATAAATGGTTTTGTGCCTACTGCTTTTCTTGGAATTGTGTCTGTAAAATGGGTTGGTAATGCTTGAATAGTACCATATGCTCCATTTAAACCAAAAGGTAGTATAGTTTTCCCAAGTTTTACATTTGTCTGTTTTTCCAGTTCTATTTCTTTGATTTCGCTTATTGTTACCAGATCAGTTGAACGTCCCAAAAGAAGAGGATAATGAGGATGTTTAAAGTAGTCTTGATAGTCTGGATCATCCAGATATAAGTAAATCTCTGGATTTACTAAGAATTCTCTTTTGATAACGTTTGATTTGCCCTGTAAACCTGATAATTCATATATAGTCTCTAAATCCACTGCTTTTCCCTGGTGACTGAATACATAGCCAACTGATAAATCTTCTGGAGTTACTAAATCTCCTTTAGCAGCAGATATAATGCCATAAATTGTACTTAGTGGTGGTACAGGCAAAGTTGGCTGAAATCCACTGATAAAAGCAGGGTACCTGAAAGAGGTAACCCAACCTTCAATCAGGATTCTTAAAGCTTTCAAACATTTCATGTTTGATTGCCCGAAAACTTTGTTTTCAACGGCTTTCATGATTACATCAGCTCTGGAATCTTATCTGCAAATTGATCTACGGCTTCTTTGATGGTTCCTGATTTAATATTTTCATTTTTTTCTGTTAATTCTGTAATATCCTCTTCTAAGTCGTCCATAAATCCTTTTCTGCGACCTATATAAATGTCTGTGAGGCAACAATCTGAATATTCGTTTATAACCTCTTTAAGTGCTTTAAAATCAATTACAGGTTCTCCATTTTCTTCTTTCACGATATTCATGAAAATATGGTTACCACCATCGATTACTGCGAGAACTAAGAATTTTGGAGACACGTCAGTTAAATGTGATGTCAGCTTTGCCCCTCCCTGGAGGTATGGAAGAGCTTTGATTACTTCCTGAGCTCTTTTTACCCTTATATCATCAGACATTGTCCATTTACCGTTTTCTTCATCTTTAGTTAGTCCTTTTTCTTCGGCTTCTTCTTCTAATTTAGGGTACATGTTTTTATAACCTGTCTTTTCATTTGTGTAGAAAACCCCTAAACTATCCAGATCTAATGAAAATATTCCTTTTAAAACTGTAGAATAAAATTCATGTTCATACGGTACAGGATCGCCTTCATGACGAGCCATGACCCCAAAATCCTGGGTTGGAATTTGTCCTATGACTGATATCAATGGAGAAGTTTTTAATGGAGATATCCTGGTTACAGTTCCACCTTCTTTTGCTTTTAAAGCTCTCATATATCCAAAAACATCGTCATCGTCGTATTCAATAGGGTTTGCACTTGTAAAAGCAATTTTCTTCTGTCTTTCTATAGGGGACATTTTCCAGCCAAATTTCTGTTCTAATGTATCCCTCCACCAGTATCTTAAAGCCTGTCCTGAAACATAAGGATAGACTTTTTTACCTCTTCGAATTGATTTAACTCTTACTATATTTTCTGTCCTATCTCCTGCATCAGCACCTGCGTTGTTCAATGCAGAGTGTGGTGCATCTACTAACATAAAACCTACAACTGTTTTAGACATTTTCTGCCTCCGCTTCCTCTTCTTCAACCATTAATTCTTCTGAAATTCCCTGTTGGATTATCCAATCATGCAGAACTTCATAAATTCTGAAAAGTATCAAATCCTGTGTTTCTCGCCAGGTTAAATTACCTTCAGGAAATAGATTGTTAACATAATCATCAAAAGAAAACAAAGGATTTTCAGTCCCTTTTTCTATTCTCTTTTTTATTATGATTCTTAGAAGGTTGCGATAATTTCTATAATTGTTCGCTGTTTCAAGTTTTTTCAACGTTTTTATATCGTCTGCCGCTTTTATATAATCTGCTAGTTCATCCCCAACTTTTTTAATTGCATCTATCCTTTTTTCGTCCATATTTCTTACCTCCTCAAGATAATGGCTCAGAAGATCCCATCCTCCAATTGCTTCCTTATTTTTTCTATCAATAAAAAATCTAATAATTGATTTTCCAATTAAAAGGTTCTCATAAACAGTATTGGGATTGTTTTTGTATTCATTTTCCTCTTTAACTTTTTCCCAGTCTACAAATCTATAACCTCGCCTTACAATCCGTAACCAATCCTCAAATTTCTCATGTTGTGGCACATATGCCAAAAATTTGAAAATTGGCGTTGGAACATGATAAATATCTAAATCAGGACCCTGATTATAATTTGTAAAATGATAACAATTAATCGAAGGAGCTTCCTTAATCCACCTTACATCATATTCTAAAACTATATCTTGAATAATATGAAAAAGAGCATTTTTAGGGTTTGTATACTTTTCATTAAAACATCCTGTAAACTCACCTGTAGATAATTGTTTATCTATGTTTTTAATGGCCTTTCGAGACCAAATTTTCATTACTTTTTCAGAATTGGAATGTATCAATAGTAGTTTTCCACATGCATACATTATCAAAGGTGAAAATTGAACTGCAAATGCACATGCTGGACAATAATCTGCACCGTCAACCCCATAAGAAAAATAATTTATTAATTTCCCTGATCCTGTTAATGGTATTTTATCTTTACCTGATCTTTGTGCTATATCTCTTCTTCCGCAAGATATACAGTCTCCTGACTTACCTAAAGGAACTATTCCATCAATTAACTCATTTAATATTCCTAAATATCTCTCATCTTTATTTTTAACTGAAGGATTAGTAATCGGATTGTTAGGAAAGATTGAATAGATATTCTTTGACCATTTTTTAGTAAGATACAATTTAACAATATCATCAATAATTCCTTTCAAATCTTTTTTATTCAGTTCATTTAGGTTTTTCTTCGTCCACGCAGAAATCGACCAAATTCCAGCATCAACAAATGGATTTCCTGTAAAATCAAAGATTATTTCACTCATTATTTGCCTCCAGTATTAATTTCAACCATCCCAAAACCCATACTATTCTTCTCCCCCAAACCACAATCATATGCAAACTCCACCAGCCTCTGATCTGCCTCAATCTCAAAATTCATCATAAAACCTCTGTGAAAATTCCCTTTAATATCAATCCTGCGCCTTTTAGCAGATTCCATATTTGGCCTTATTTTCACCCATCGATCACCATCAAAATCACCATAAAACTTAATATACTTATTTATCAAATTTTTCTGGACACTCTCATAAAACCTCTCATCTCCAGGCCCTAAATCCCATATCTTAAGTTTTCCATCAACTTCTCGCTTTATTCGGGCCATAACTGGCGATATGGTCTTCATCTTCATGTATTCATTGAATAGTGGCTGTTTTAATAGCTCAATCTGTTCAACCAGAAGTTTATCGCCTTTAAAATTAACTTCTGAATTCTCAAGATGGCCTTCAACGAGACTTTTTATTAAATCGTCGTTTGGAGAAGAAATATAAAATTCAAGTTTCCCATCCCTGGAAAGAACACCCTTTTTAGTGAGCTTAAATTGGGGAACGTAAATCTGTGAGAATGTAAAAAACTTGTAATCCTTTGAAAAATGAAGTTTTGCAGCTAAATCAAGGTCAGCTATCTTTTTATAGATAATAGCAGATAGAATATGGTTGTAATTATAAGGAATTAGATAATTAGTACTCCCTGATGACAGAGTGATTTTTAGTCTCATTTCTCTTCATATCCTAATTTATTAAGTTACTATATAAGCTTGGTGTTATTTTAGTTTTTTTAAATCCCTCTAATGCTCTTCTATCTTTTGATGTTAAAAGAAGTATAAGGAAACTCAAAGTATGACTGATCATTCCCCTTATTAAAGAGATTATACATCAAAATGAGTATAGTAAGTACGAGTATATAAATGTATATGTTTTTCATGAACAATGAACATATTTTATAAATAAAAAAAAATCCACAGCCTATAAAAATGAATTTGAGGGTTTAAATTCAGTTTAGAGATTTTAAATGTTTTAAACCTTCTAAATCAAAAACAGAGATTAATTAATGCTTTATTTAATTTTTTTGTATACTGAAAAAAATCAAATTCTTCACCTGGAGTAATACTTAAATAAAAATAAAAAAGAATAAATAACCCTCAACACATTGTGTTGGGGGGTCCTCAAAAATTAGATTTTTGAGTGAAAAGAAGAACCTATGAGGTCTTTTTGGACCTGACGGCCAGAGTGATGTCTGACGCTTTTACAGTTTTTCTTCCAGCGTGTCTTGCAAGTCTAACAGCTTCTGTTGCTATTTCTTCGCCCATTTCTTCCAGAACTTTGGTAAGTTCGTCCCTTGCATCATCACTTATTCTCTGGGCACCTGCATTTTTTATGATTCTTCCAACTGGAGCAATTGGTAATTCAGTCATGTTTTCACCTCATTCTTTTATTAGTACTCCATAGTATTTAAATTTGTCGATTTTATTGATTATTGATAATCCTTATCTCAATCGTAACCTCAATTAAATCCATAATCAATCATGTGACTTGGCTCACTTTTCATTTTTGATATGAATTCAAAAAAAATAATATATTCAAATTAGAAATACTAAGGTAATTTTAACTTCCAAATGAACATCAAATTATAGATTTTTTCTTGAAAAAGAAGTCTTGATAAAGTTTTATTAATAATAATTTAGGAATAATTGATGTTATTTATATTTTTAAGCGCCTATTTTTATTATTTAAGGAATAGAGAAGATATTAAAAGGTTTAAATAACAAATTTATGGCCTAAAATATTAAATAATAACCAGGAAATACTATATACTGGACTAAGAAAACTGCACAATAAAATTACAAATATTAAATTAGGAGGAGATAAAATGGTAATTAAACTGGAAAGCGAGGCTTTTAAAGAAGGCCGCTCCATACCACCAAAATATACCTGCGACGGTGAAGATATTTCGCCCATTCTCCGCTGGGATACGATACCAGAGCACACCGTAAGCTTTGCAATATTGTGCGAAGATCCAGATGCACCTGGAGGTATTTTCACACACTGGATGATCTCAAATATAACTCCAGACATCAGGGAACTGAATGAAGGTATAAAAAAGAAGGGAAAACTTGATAATGGCGCAGTTCAGGGATTAACTGACTTTGGATCTCCAGGCTATGGAGGACCCTGCCCCCCTGGAAAGGAGGAACACCGATATTTCTTTAAAATTTATGCAGTTGATAGGACTCTAAATTTAAGCCCTGAATTTAGACGAGAAGAGTTTTTAAAGGCACTTGAAGGTAATGTTCTGGATGAAGGTCAATTGATGGGACTATACAGGAGAAAATAGAACAAACAGCTCAGTATTCTCTAATGAATAAATTCAAGCTTAAATTGATATCATAATTTAAATAGTTATTTTAATAAGTGTTAAAAAATTTCTGCTTCGGGTGAAATATTTGAAATTAACAAAAAAAGACGTAACAGATAGAATATGTAAAATTAGAAAGGAGATTGGCCACGAGAACGTTAAACCCGGTATTAAGGAAATGGATTTTGATGAAAAAAATAAAAAATTACTTATTTTAACATGGGATAGGCCTGAAAAATCAGTTGTGATTGGAAAAGGAGGTTGGGTTGTGGGAAGATTAAAAGAAGAACTTAAATTAAACTCCATTCATGTAGAAGCCTACCCTGATATTTTGCTTAAAGAATATAAAATTAGATTAACCCTGGATAAATTAAAAGAAATCTTAAAACTTCCCCAATTTAAAGATTCTAAACCGCTTCATAATCTATGCAGGCTCCTGAAGCTTAGACTTCAAAATATTCATGATTTTGACCTGGAAGGGTTTAAAGATATTGAAGAATCTGATTCCCATAAGGCAGTGGTTGCACTTTCAGGAGGTGTTGACAGCAGTTTTTCCCTGATAATTGCTAAAATCCTGGGCTTTAATCCCCTTGCAGTAACCGTTAACCCCGGTGGCATAATTCTTCCCAAACATTTTCAAAGAAACGTAGAAAATCTGTCCAGCAAGCTCAATGTAAAACATGAATATTTAAAAGCGGATATGGACGGAATAATCAAAGATTCACTGGAAGGCAGATTTCATCCATGCGGAAGATGCTCTAAAGTCATTAAAGGGGCGGTTTTAGAATATGTAAAGAAAGAAGGTATTTCTTTTTTAATTTATGGTGATCTCCTGTCAACCGGTTCTCAATCCATTGTTTTTGAGGGGGATATTTTAAAAATTAACTTACCGGCTATGCTTTCTGTCACAAAGGGAGAAGTTAAAACCCTATCTTCTAAATATGGAATTTTAAAAAAGGGAGGTTATGGATGTCCTTTAATTAAAGAAGTACATAAAAAATATCCTTATATGCGGAAATATTCAATTCAAAGGGTTCTTAGAGAGACGCGTGCAGGAGTTTTGGAACCTGGCGAAGCCCTTGAAATGATAATGAAGTCTTTATAAAATTATTGAAACAAGTTCTTTGGATAGAAAATTCTTTAACTTATTTAAATATGAATGAAATTAGTTATTTTAGTGAATTACTTTGCTATTTTATTACTTCTAATATTCCATAAGCTATCAGGATAATTCCAACTATATACGCTACAAGCTGTGGATATATAATAATAAGGATACCAACGAGTATCGCAACTATTCCGATTAATTGAGGTGTTGTATCTCTTTTCATGACTATATATTTGATATTACTTCATATATAAATATTATCAATTATTTTAAATGGTGATTATAGATTTATCATCTGAAAAGTCCAATAATTAATTTAATAGTTTAAAATTATTTATTAAATCCCTCTCCCACCAGAAATTATATATATATTTTATTTGAATAATATTAATTGACTCAAAAAATGAGGCTGGAAAAATGAAACATAGAAATTATAGAAAAAAGACTATTTTAGATAGGAAAGGTTTAATTGAGAGAATGCTTGAAGACACTTCAAGAACAATCGACACAATTAGACAGGATCTGGAAAAATCAGTTGTAGACTACACCTTTGTTCCAGGTAAAGACATAATTGAAACTGACGAGGACATCGTCGTCCACATTGATCTGCCTGGAATTAAAAAAGAAGACATAGACTTAAGAGTTACAGAAAACAAGTTAAAAGTTAAAGCAGACTTTGACTTTGAGATGGAAGTACAGAAAGGAAGCTATATCACTCTCCACGACAGAAAAAAAGGTGTTTTAAGGAGAACTGTACGGTTCCCTAAAAAGGTAATGGCAGAAGAAGCAGAAGCTACCTTTGAAAATGGTGTTTTAACCGTTGAAGTTCCTAAACAGGAAAAAGAAGAAAGCTTCAGTATTAAAATCAAATAATTCCCTTTTTTAAACAGAACATCCCCCTGAGGATGTATTAATTAATTTTTTAATTTAAAGATAACTTTTTTTAGATTTTTCATACACAGCAAAATTGAAAATATAAAAATCCAGCATTCCTATCTCCCAAAAATTCATGATTTGGGGATTTTGAAAACCTATGGCTTTTGGAGCCGTCAAAAATCTTAGAAAATCTTCGATTTTTTATATAGAAAAATGCGTAGCATTTTTCTCTAACTTCGTTTTCGGGCTGCAAAAACTACGTTTTTGGCAGAGTAAAGTAAAATGTCGAACCATTTCCAAATTCGGATTCAATCCATATTTCTCCGCCATGGCATTCAATGATCCTTTTAGAGATTGCTAATCCAATTCCAGTTCCTTCATATTTATCAATTGTATGTAGTCTTTTGAATACTTTGAATATCTGGTTAAAATATTCCGATTCTATACCTATTCCATTATCAGCAATCGAAAAAACATATTCATCTCTTTCTTTGTCTTTACAAGCCGAAATATGAATTTTTGGCTGCTCATCTACCTTCCTGAATTTGATAGCATTACTAATGATATTTTGGAAGAGTTGAATAAGTTGTTTTTTATCTGCAATTAATATTGGAAGCTCATCATAAGTAATTTCAGCCTCATTCTCTTCAATTATAACGTGAAGATCAGATAGTACAATTTCAAGAAGTTCTTCAATATTTATTGATTCTAATTCTTCACCCCTGGTTCCTACACGTGAATAATAAAGTAAACCCTGAATCATATCTTTCATACGCACCGCTGCATCCACTATGAAGTCAATGTAGTCATCAACATCAGAATCAATTTGACCCTTATATCTTCTTTCAATAAGCTGTGCAAAACTTGCTATGGTTCTAAGTGGCTCTTGTAAGTCATGAGAAGTGATATAAGCAAATTGTTGTAACTCTTCATTAGAACGTTTTAATTCCTCTACAACTCTTTTTAATTCTCCTTCTGCTTTTTTACGTTCAGTAATATCACGAGCAGCGGCAAAAACACCCGAAACTCTCCCTGATTCATCATAATAAACTGAAGAATGGTATAAAACAGGGGTTACCTGTCCATCTTTATGTTTAATCTCAAGTGCATAATCACGGACCTCCCCTTCAAGGAATACCTGCCGATATCCGGATTGAGCCTTTTTAGAATCTGTAAAGTAATCTGGAAAACATGTACCAATCAACTCATCACGAGAACAGCCTGTAACAGACTCTGTAGCACAATTTACATCAGTAATCTTACCATCAGGACCAATGGTGACAAAGGGATCTAAACTTGCCTCAATGAGACTACGGTTATATTTACTTGCAAATTCAAGTTCTCTATTTGCTGCCTGGAGCTCCTCAGTTGTAGCCTGCAATTCTTCATTTGAAACTTCTAACTCTTCTGCAAACTGTTGTACTTCTTCTAGTAACTTTTGCTTCTCTACTTCAGTGCGCTTACGCTCAATTGAATATCGTATTGAACGTTCTAATAGTCTGCTGTCTACATCTCTTTTGACTAAATAATCCTGAGCGCCCTTTTTCACAGCGTTAATTCCAACTTTTTCATCATTTAAACCAGTTAAAATTATGATAGGCGTTTCAAAACTCTTACTATGGACATTAAGGAAAGTATTGATACCATCACTATCTGGCAATCCAAGATCTAGCAATATTACATTAAATTGCTGACTTTTAAGAAGATTCAACCCTTCGTATAGAGTTTCGACATTTTTTAGTTTGTATGAATCAGTTGACTTTTCAAGCATTTTCTTAATTAGGCCAGCATCTCCAGGGTTATCCTCAAAAAGCAATAATGTAATAGTTTTATCCATGAAATCACCTTAGACTATGAATGATTTTGTGACGGTAACTTTGCAGCTTGAAGCCAGAATTTTTCTACTGCTTTAACCACCCATTTGAAATTTTTAAAGTCAACCGGTTTGTTAAGGTAACAGTTTGCATGAAGATCATAAGCTCTGTTTATATCTGCTTCAGATTTGGAAGTGGTCAAAATCACAACCGGTATCCGTTTAAGGTCATCATCCTCTTTTATTTCTTTAAGAACTTCACGTCCATCTTTTTTTGGTAGATTTAAATCTAAAAGTATTATATTTGGGCGTGGAACATTAGAAAATCGCCCTTCTTTATGCAAAAAGGACATTGCCTCTTCTCCGTCCTCTGCAACATGTATATTGTTTCTATCTTTTGCTTTCATAATACGTTTAATCAGACCAACATCACCTTCATTATCTTCTACCAAGAGAATTTCTATAACTTTATTATTTATCTTCCTTTCCATTCATTGGCCTCCTGATTGGTAAAGTGAATAAAATGTTGAACCACCATCTGAACCTTTTTAAAAAAAGGTTGATCAAAAACTGGATGATCAACCTTTCCGATTGATCGGTAAAGTGAAATAAAATGTCGAACCATTACCAGGTTTAGATTTTACCCATATACGTCCTTCGTGTCTTTCTATAATTTTTTTACAAATTGAAAGCCCTATTCCTGTCCCCGGATATTCTCTCCGCTTATGCAACCTTTTGAAAACTTCAAAGATTCTATCTGAATGTTTAGGATCAATTCCAATTCCATTATCAGTGACTGAAAATATCCATTGATCATCTTCTTTCCTTGATGAAATATGAATTTTTGGTGTCTTTTCACTTCTAAATTTTATTGCATTACTGATAAGGTTTTGAAATACCTGAGTTAGTTGAGTGGAATCTGCCATTACTTCAGGAAGCTTGTCATGAGTTATAATTGCTTCGTTTTCTTTAATAGATGTTTCCAAATTGGGTAACACCTGTTTGTAAACCAATTCACAATCAATGGGTTCGAATTCTCTGGCCTGTGTGGTAACTCTTGAAAATTCTAAAAGGTCATCTATCAGGTGCTGCATACGAATGGATCCATCTACAGCAAAGTTTATATATTCATCTGCTTCTCCGTCCAATTTACCCTTATAATCCATTTGTAAAAGCTGTAAATAGCTTGCTACCATTCTTAAAGGTTCCTGCAGGTCATGGGATGATACGTAAGCAAATTGTTCAAGCTCTGCATTTGAACGATTTAGTTCATCTAATTTTAATTTTAACATTTTGTTGGCTGCCGATAGTTCCACGGTTCGCTCCTGCACAAGTTGCTCCATTTCATTTATCAGCCGCGCATTCTCCAAGGAAATCGCTGCCTGTGATATCAATAATTCTATCATATCTGTTTTTTCTGATGTAAATACCGAATCTGACAGATAATTTTCAAGATATAATACTCCAATCATCTTTGATTGATTTATTACAGGCATACAAAGGACGGAACGTAGTTCCATATCCTGTACTTCCTGATTATCTTTAAATATACCTTCCTGTGCGGCATTGTCTAAAATCAATCGCTTTCCAGTTCTGTGTACATAGCGAACAATCGCTTTGCAGATATCATCGGCATCTTCAAGTCTTTTATTGAACGTTTTAACTGCTTCTTTGTCAGTGGCATGACTTTCGGCACGGATAAACAAGTTACCATTCTCTTCTGTAAGTAAATATCCATGCTGCGCCCCTGAACTCTCAATAACCACGTTCATAATCTTTTTTAGCAGCGCTTCCTGCTCTATCTCTGCAGAAATGGCCAGAGATGATTTCATAAGATATTCAACATCAAGATCAGGAAGGATAGGTGAAAGTAATTCTGCCTCAAGATAGGCGTAGGAAGTCTCTTCATCAAAATACTCAGGATATCTCTCGATAAGATCGATTTCTTTTCGTTCTGCATGACATATTTTGTACAAACGTGTTGCTTCGGCAAAATACACTCCTACAGTAGATTGACCAGCCCTTAATAGAAGTTCACCGAGACATTCATTGAGATGCCCTTCCAGAAATATATAATTATTTTTATGTGCAGCATCTATAGCATCAAGGTAAAAACTCCTTGCTTCCTTAAATTCACCGGTGACTCTTTCCAGTTCTGCATAAAGAAAAGTAAGATATGGTTTCAATAAAGGCCCTAGTTCAGCCCACGTTTCAATCTTCTTAACAAGAGGCTGAATCTCCTTCAATAATTCCTGTTCATCTTCAAAGCTTATCCCCTTTTCATACAGTTTAAGAGAGTTTAACACCCTAAATACATGCCACTGTCTTTTCAGCACATTATCGGTAAGACCTGACATGTACCTCTGGACGTCGCCAAGATACTTTTCAGCCTCTTCATAATCTCCCAAATAATAGTGTGTTAAACCCATGTGGACATAAAAACTTCCTGCAGAGGCAATGTGGTTATCCTGCTCCCATTTTCTCAGCTTTTCTTTCATGGGCACTGGCGAATACTCCTTTTTCATTGGCTCGATCCAGCCCGCTTGCATAGCCTCAGCAAGGCCTACAGAGAAGGACAGATGATATCTATTCGAAAATTGAAGACATTCATTGGCATAATCCTCTATAACTGATAGGTCTGCTCCCTGAACTTGCAGGTTCCACATCAGCGGACCATAGGAAAGACCAGCATTATACAGGTCACCACAGTTCTTCCCGGACTGAATCGATTTAAGACAGTAGTCCACTATATCCTTAGGGTGATTTCTCGAATGCATGTTACACCATACGATCCCATTCATACCTCGGGTAGCACCGAATGTGTTGGAATATCTTGCCGATAGATCCCTTGCAAGGTCTTCATATTTGAACGCTAGCTCAAATTCTTCCTGTTCTCCAAGTTGAAGCCCCATAATGCTAAAAGAATAAATTACGGATTCATCCATGCCCCCAGATAGACAATGCTGGGTCGACTGTGCAGCCGAGAGGTAAAGCTGAGGCACAAGGCCAGACATATACAGGTCGGGAATTAATTCACTGTAAAATGCAAGCTCGATCTTGCTTTTCCTGTCTGTGGTGAATGGCATATTCAAAATGGTTTTCCATACATCGATATCCTTTGAAGCGATTTCATTCATCAGATCTTGCCGTCTTTTGTCTGCTTCATCTGGATTGTCTGGAATGGTTTTGTCAAAATATGCAAGACCTTGGTTGGCAGTTTCGATAGCCTTGATAAAATTGCCTATAGAGGACAGTGAAGTTGTCTGTTCAGCCAGACATTCTGCCTTGTCCAGATCAGTTTTGGCATGATCAAGAAGATAGTTAAGTAATCCTTCAGAATTCTCATAATTTCCACACATAAGTTCTGTTTTTGCTGCTTTCTGATATATCCTGAAAGTAAGATTATAATGATCGTCTTCCCAACAATTATCAGGCAACAATTCTCTACTTTGATTAAAATACTCATTTGCCGCTTCTGTAGCAAGGGAGTCTAATGCCTTATTTCCGGCATGATAATTAATTTCAGAGAGGATATATGCTGTATTTAAGTCCAATTCATTTTCTCTACCAAGGTTAAGATGAGAAACAATAGTGAACAGGTTTTCCAATTTTTCTAAGCCTACAAAACTTTCAGTTTTGTGGCCGGAAAAATCTTCCGATTTTTCCAAGTCTATATTTTCCGGTACATTGGAAAGTAGATGGTTTCCCACCTGCCAGTGAATCTCTCGCCGCCTTTTGGGAGGTATAGCAGATAAAGTTGCTTCTTGAACCTTGTCGTGAATGAACTGCAATTTATTCTTGTTTTCTATCAATAATCCTTGCCTTAGAGCCGGTTTCAACATCGTGAAAGTTTTCAGTAATGATATTTCCATGATTGACGATAATTCATGAGGAGAAAAATTATTTCCCATGCATGCGCAGTATTCAAGGATGTTAATCAGATCAGGTGGAAGCTTTTTAATTTTTGAACTGAAAAGAGAAACAACCGTGGCTGGCATGCGGGATTCATGGATTTTGTCCATGTCCCATTGCCATTGTCCATATTCATCAAGAAAAATTAAATCTTCATTATGGAGATACGAAAGACTTTCGCTGACAAAGAGTGGATTTCCTTCACTTAGTGCGTCTATGAAATCAGATAAAGACTTTGTTTGCTCAAGGGAAGAGTCAAGAATGTATGACACCATTTCGTGACAATGTTCTGATTTCAAAGGTCCCAGTCTGATTTCTTTGAGTGGTTGGCCCTGCTCATTGACTTTTCGGATGAGTTTTGATAAAGGGTGGCTAGGGTCGACTTCGTTGTGACGGTATGCTCCCAGTAAAAAGAGATAAGGATGTTCCTTGTAATTGGTGAATATGTTTGCCAGAAAATCAAATGATGCTGCATCACACCACTGGAGGTCATCTATAAATAGGGTCAGAGGGTTCTCCTTACTGGCCAAACAGGTAAGGAAATTGTCAAAAAGGTCGTGAAACCTGTTAAGTGATTCAACAGGAGGAAGTTGGGGAACTTCAGGCTGTGGCCCAATAAGAATTTCCAGTTCAGGAATTACATCAATCAGGACTTTTCCATTTTTTCCAACAGCTTTCAGTATTTTCTTTTTCCAGTCTGCAAGCCTTTCATCACTTTCGGTTAAAAAAGTTCGCATTAAATTTCTGAGGGCTTGAATAAGGGAACTATATGGAATATTTTTTTGATAAACATCGAATTTTCCAGATGTGAAATAACCTCTGTGTTTCACAATCGGCTTTTGTAACTCCTGTATCAAACGTGTTTTTCCAATTCCAGACAGTCCAGATATTAAAAGCGAGTGAAATTCTCCCTCGGCAACATTTTCGTACTCATCAAGAATAATTTCAGCTTCCTTATCACGTCCGACCATTTTAGAGATAAATGTAACCCTGTGAATATGAAGAGACTTTTCTAATTGGAATTCACGTATCGTACCTGTGGTTAAATATTCATTCTGACAGTGTATTAGATCAGCTAGAAGCCCGTTACTACTTTGATAGCGTTTTTCAGGCTCTTTGTGCATTAATTTAGCAACAATTTTACTTAAAGTGATGGGAACATCAGGATTTAATTCATGAATCTTAGGTGCTTCTTCAGCAAGGTGTGAGTGTATCAATTCAAGAGGATCATTGGATGAAAAAGGGAGATGACCTGTTAACATCTCATAGAATACGATCCCTAAAGAATATAAATCTGAAGAAAAACCCACTCTGTGACTAATACGTCCTGTCTGTTCTGGAGAGGTATAGGCAAGAGTTCCTCTGACAAAAGAACCCTCATAAATAAAATGACTGACATCTCTTACATCAATAGCGCTTATGAAATCTATGAGTCGGATGGCAAGTTCGTTGTCCACGAGTATGTTGTGGGGTTTAATGCCACCATGGATAATTCCCGCTTCATGAACCTTTTCCAGTGCAGAAACAAGCCCAATGGCTATGGTGAAAAAATCATTCAAAGAAATACTGGAACATTCTTCCATTAAATTATTGAGGGTGATCCCGTCGAAGTATTCCTGGGTTATAAAGCAGATTCCATCCTTGCTGCTAAATGAAAGAGGTGTAATCACCAGAGGATCATTTAAAACCTTGAGATGTTCAATTTTCTGCATGATCTGGGATTTTTTATAATCTGACAAAAAACTGGCCTTTAGAGTCTTAAGCACAAGTAGTTGATGGGGATTTCTATTGTGATATACTTTATAAATGGTTGCTTGAGGACTTTTACCGATTTTTTCAACAATTTCATAATTTGGGATTATCACTTGGGTTCAACCTCCTAAAGATGCATTGCAAGTAACAGGTGCAAATGGTGGCAATTCTGTATTTGCTGATTTCGCATTTTCTTCATAGCAACGATTAGTCTTTGTCCTCAAGTGACATCTACGTGTCACATTACTTCTAATTTCTATCAAATTGCTAAACAGTTTCATGTTTATGTCCTGTTTCTCGCTAAATTTCCTCTTCATTGCTTTTAGACTCAGTAATACCGGAGAGAGATTTTCGCGTTCAACATTATTATTTTTGTCTTTAACTGGTTGTAAACTCCAATTAGAGAAACTGGTTCTTAAAATTAGATTTTTGAAAGGTTCAGTGTAAAAATAAGACTTAAATGTTCCTAGAACTATTTTAAATATTTCCTTCATCTCCAGGATATGGAAATGCGTACCTGTAAAATAATCAGTAGTTTTGTTATTTAAAATAAAATTAAAACTAGCATCCGCATGCGTTATCATAAAATACGCATTACAAAGTGTTCTTTGAGGTATTGTGGCTTTCTCTGAAATTTCATTTTGAAATGATTGTTTCATTGCACAACCTCTATGTTTATAAATTGAAGAAAATGTTTAAAAAAGCTTTTTTTTATTATAATTATATTTTTTTACTATTTATCTCTTTTTATTTTATTCTTAATTCAAATATAATGTGTGAATCTATGCGAATAATAATAAAAGTAATATTTCAAGGGAATAGAGAATAAATACTCAGTAACTATCATAACATTTCATTTATGAAACTCAATTTAAGTTTCATCATTTAAAAATCGCCTTAATTTTAAAATGGCATCTTCAGCAGCCTCAGGAGAACAACCTCCAATAACTGTTCTTGATTTAATGTTTTCCATCGGATCCAGTGCCTTTTTAATAATCTCATCATCCAGTTGAAGATGTTTATCCAAAAGTTCCATGGCAATGTTATCTAAAAACTTCGAGTCAATATCTTCAATAGATACATTGTTTTCTAAAGCTTCTGTAACCATTCTTCCAACTATCTTGTGGGCAGTCCTGAAGGGCATCTTTTTTTCACGAACCAGTATATCTGCTAACTCTGTGGCTGATGCAAAATTTGATTTTGCAAGTTCTGCAGCACGTTTTTCATTGACCTTAACGGTAGAAAGCATGCCTTTAACAATATTAAGAAGTGATTTAGAATTATCAACTGAATTCCAAAGATGAGGAGTTATCTCCTGCAAATCACGGTTGTAACTGTAAGGTATTGCTTTTAAAATAGTTAAAATGGTCATTAATTCCCCTGTTAAGATTGCACTTTTTGCCCTTGCAATTTCTGCAACGTCTGGGTTCTTTTTTTGAGGCATTATAGATGAAGTTGATGAATACTCGTAATCAATTTCCACCATTCTAAATTCATATGTGCTCCATATTATAAGCTCTTCACAGATTTTACTTAGATTGGATGCAAGCATTGAGAGGGCAAATACAGTTTCTGCTGCAAAATCCCTTGAACTTACAGCATCTATAGAATTTTCCATTATCCTGCTAAAACCCAGAAGATCCGTTGTCATTTCTCGATCTATAGGGAAACTCGTTGTTGTAAGTGCCGCCGAACCCAAAGGATTCATATCCACCCTTTTATAGGCATCCATCAAGCGTTCATAGTCCCTTTTAAGAGCATTTGCATATGCAAGCAGATGATGAGCAAACGTTGTAGGTTGAGCATGTTGCAGATGAGTATAACCTACAAAAATAGTTTCTTTATGCTCTTCAGCCATATTGAGTATTTCCTCAATAAAATGAAGTATTATTGAGCATATTGATTCTAATTCATTCTTTAAAACAAGTCTAAGATCTGTTGCTACCTGGTCGTTTCTTGATTTTCCTGTATGCATGAATCCTGCAGCTTCTCCTATTTTGGAGTGAACGTAGTTTTCAATGGCCATGTGAATGTCTTCTACAGAAGGATCAATGTCAAGCGCATTTATTCCCTTCTTTTTGAGATCTTGTAAAGCATTTAATATCTTTTGGGCATTTTCCTTTGAAATTATTCCATTTTCAGAGAGCATCATTGTATGTGCAATGTTCAACTGGATGTCTGCATGGAAAATGCGCTTATCAAATTCCATAGAAGAAGTAAAAGATGCTGCTTCGCTGTTCATCCTCCCCTTAAGCCTTCCAGATCTTAGATTCAAGGTTTTCACCTTAATTATTCCATGAAAATTATTCTTTAGTTTTCCATTCTGTGTAGCCGCACTTTCCACAGGCGTATCTGTCTCCATGATCTGCCATGAAAACACCGTGTGAGCATCTAACACATTCTGGGTTTTTTCTAACCAGTTTATTATCTTTAACTTCGTAAAGGTCGCATTTTCTCATTATTCATCCTCCTGAGGTTCTTCGTCCTTTTGAGGTTCCTGATTTTTTGCTAAAATATGTTTAGCTTCAATTTTGCTTAAATTTTCCTCTGAATCATACAGTTTTGCGTATCCGTCGGCCCTACCTTCGCCAAATTTAGGTAGAACCTTATCAACTACAAGAAGCTTTTTGTCTGCATCAAGTAATGCAACAAGCTTGTTTTTTACTTCTAATACGTTCGGAGTAGATTCTCCCTGATATATGCAGTCAAAGTGTATTTCGGTTCTGTTTAAAAGTGGATTCTCATTTTTATCTTTAATTTCTATGTCCATTATTTGACCTCCTAAAAATTTAATAATATTTTTGGTTCATCATTCATCTCAAAATAGCTCAGAATTTCTTCTACTTTATTTTTAATTTCATCAGCTTCAACAACCACAACTCCTTCTCCTGGTTGTCCGTATAAAATTATTGAATCTTTATCAGACAGCAAAGCACTGGGAATCACTGCCAGATCTTCTTCACCATTTACAACAATTAGAACATTTGATTTTCTGGCAATCTGAAATGCTTCACCAATTGTATCCCAGAGTTCATCTGTGATGGTTCCTGGAGGGTTATCTGCAGTTAATGTGATTGCATTATATTCAATGTTATGTTTTGATACTCTTCTCTCAATCTTATTATCTATAATTCCAATTTCTGGAATTATACTGGAATCCAAAAGATTTTTGGTTGTAGCATCGCCTACGGAAATTATAAAATGATTTTGAAACATGTCATTGTCTACATCATTTAAAGAAGAGTAGAGTTTCCCTAAAGGTTTTTTAAAGTACTTTCTTCCTTCTTTTTTTAATATTAACACTTTAAAACCTTAAAATTTTATCTTACCCTTAATGCGTATTCTCCAGGAATACCTATGTTAAGCTCCTTGGCAATGCCTGATTTTTCAGGGTCGATTATGATTAAAAAACCGCTCCAATTTTTTGAAGAAGATGTATTACATATTGCACATCTTTCAGATTCCATCAGCCTTTTACATTTTGTACATGCTTTTGTAACCATTATTTCTTCTTCCTTTTCTCTTTTTCAATCCATTCTTCTCTTCCAAGACCAGGTTGTCTCATTGTAAGACCTATTTTGGTTTCTTTGGATGATTTTCCCTTTAGACTAAGGGCAACAATCCTTGCACGTACTTTATTTCCTTCTTCCAGGGTCTTTTTTGACTCTTTACCAAGAAGTGCCCCTCTCTTTGCGTCGTGATTTATATAATCATCAGTCACCTGGGATACGTGCACAAGGCCATCCATAGGTCCAATTCGAACGAATGCACCGAACTCCGTTATTTCTATTACTTCTCCTTCAACGATTTCCTGGAGTTTTGGCCTGTAAAACAGGGCGGTAAATGTAACATCATGATATGCTGCGCCATCGCCCATAATGACCTTACCAACCCCAATATCTTCAATTTCTTTAACTGTAACCATAAATCCAAGCTTTTTATCGATTTTACCAACGTAATTTTCATTTAAAAGTTGGAAAGCAACATCTTCCAGTGGTTCCTCAAATAATACTGGTGGAACTCTCACTGTATCTTCAATTTTTGATATTAAATACATTAAACCACTCTTCGGTCTATTCTTTTTATAAATACATCATCTAAATGTTTCAGGTTCTTAGATCCTGCTATTTTTCTTTTTTATATAATTCTATGGAATGTTCCACTGCTTCGAATGCTTTTTTAGCATCTTCCCATCCAAGAATTTCAGTAGTTTTTCCTTCAAGGTACTTGTATTCCTTGAAAAAATGTGCAATTTCATCCAGTATATGTTTTGAAATATGGCTAATATCGGTTATTTCGTTGCATCTTGGATCGTTTACCGGTACTCCCAGTATCTTATCATCGTTATCATCGTCATCGATCATTCTCATTATTCCGATAGGTCTTGTTTCAATCACACAACCTGGAAATGTGGGTTCTTCCATCAATACGATAATATCCATGGGATCTCCATCGTCGTAAAGGGTTTTAGGTATTATACCATATTCAGCAGGGTAATGGAAGGGGGAATAAAGTACTCTATCCAGTGCAAATGCCTCCATATCCTTATCATATTCATATTTGTTTCTTGATCCTTTAGCTATTTCAATTACAGCATATACTACTTCAGGAACTGATGGTCCTGGTGATAAATCCTTCCAGAGATTCATGTACAATCACTCCAATTTTTCCTATTATTTTATTAAATGAGTCTTATTTTATATCTATCTAATTTTTAATTTCAAAAGCCCAATTTTTTTGAATCTTTCTATGGCCTGTAAGTTATAAACCTGAATATCCATCAACGGCAAGATATTTCTTTTGACGTAAATATATAACCGTGATTCCTCTTTCTCTTGCTCTTTTTCTTAGTCCTATGTCGTTTGTACACAGGACACTGGAAATTCGAAGTAAAGCATCGTCTACGCTTTCTCTATTTTTTAAATCAACTTTTATCACGTTAATTTGAGGAGATTCAGTTATTTTAAGGGCAATTGATGCTTCAATTTTTGCTTTACCCCTGGATCTTTTTTTTATCTCTTCAAGTTCATGAATAACAAATTCTGGAACTACAAGTTTGTAGTTTGGTATAATTCGCCCAGTTTCCTCCAGTATATCCACATGAAACTGAGCAGGTATCATAAAAAATTTGCATCGAGAACTGCCATATCATTTAATGATACCATATCCAATTAACCTCCATCTTGCTCCTACACGCCTGCTTAATGCCACTCTCTGACCTTCTTCAGCGCAAACTGGTAATTTGAGCTTTACATCAACATTTTTTCCCCTTGCACTGGTTACCACACCTATGGTTGTGGCTGTCCCTATGTTGATCATAAGGGGTTCTGATGATCTAATGGGTTCAACTTCCCTTTCTTCTTTTGTACCTACAACCCTTTCTAAGAGGTGTGTTTTCATTGTGAAATCAAGTAACATTGGAGGTAGCGTATCTGGTTCTCCTGCCACTGATCCTGATAATGAATCAGCCTTAGTTAGGGCAGGATCAAGTTTTGTGCCCACACCTATAAGGCCACCAGGCCCTACTTCATCAACAGGTTTACCCGCTGCAATTAAACCTACAATTTCAGATTTTAAACTTATCCAGGACATTTTACCCTTCTTCTTAACCTGAATTCCAGGCATTATCTCAATTTCATCGCCAATTTTAAGTTTTCCCTGAATAAGGGATCCGCCTATAACCCCTCCTAAAATGTTTGCAGGAGTACAGCCAGGTTTATTAATATCAAATGATCTTGCAACGTACATGCGTGCAGGTTTATCAAGCAATCTTTCAGGAGTATGGATTCTTTCCTGGATCATTTCAATTAAGATATCCACATTCGCACCCTGCTGAGCAGATATTGGTATTATAGGTGCTTCTTCTGCACATGTACCCTTTACAAATTCTTTAATTTCATTATAACTTTCTATAGCTCTTTCTTTTGAAACTATGTCAATTTTATTTTGAACCACAATAACATCTTTAACCCCTATAACATCAAGAGCCATAAGATGTTCCTTCGTTTGAGGCTGTGGGCATGGTTCATTAGCAGCTATCACCAATACAGCACCGTCCATTATTGCAGCGCCAGATAACATGGTGGCCATAAGTGTTTCGTGTCCAGGAGAGTCTACAAAGGATACTTTCCTTAAAGTTTCTGTATCCTTGCCACAGTGTTCGCATACAAATGCTGTGGTATAGCATTGAGGGGCAGGACATTCAGTGCACTGCCTGAAAGTTATATCTGCATACCCCAACCTTATTGATATTCCTCTTTTTGTCTCTTCACTATGGGTATCTGTCCATATGCCAGATAGAGCTTTAGTTAAAGTAGTTTTTCCATGATCAACATGTCCTACAAGCCCTATATTTATTTCAGATTGTACTTTCACAGTTACACCTAAATCCTGAGATTTGTTATTCTTGAGCTTCTTCTGCCCCTAAAAGTTCTTCTATACCTTTATCACCTTTTTCTGTGACAATTGTATTAATCTGAACTATATCATCAGATATTGCATTCCCACGAAGGGTTTTTCTTTTTCTCTGTCCGTCCATTATAGGTTTGAAACCTAAGCCACCTGAAAGAAGACTTCTTATCCTTCTTGGCCCTTCTACATCTTTTTTCATTGGAAATCCATTTTTGTCGCTTCCACCAGTTATTTTAAGCTTGTAACCTTTTAAACCAACTATAGAAGCTTCAATTTCGTCTCCAATTTTTAAACCAATTAGATTTTTTGTTTGTGCTGCGTCAACTTCCATCTGATGACTCTTTTCACCTTCTGAAATAACTAATTTAAATGCCAATATATCTCCTCCATCTTATAATAGTATTATCATTGTTAGATTTTATATGGATTTTATTTATTTTTATAGTATTTAATGGATTCCCCAATTAGGATTTTCCTTTCTCTTTATATCTACTATTTCATTGAGCGTTTCATATTCATCCTCTGTAAGCTTATTTTTAAGCTCCGATTGGAGAATATTATAATGCTTTTCAGGTATGTCCACGTAAAGGACGTCTCCTTCATCAAAATTCTTTCCGAAAATACCGTCTTTTATGCTCATAGCAACTTTCTTTCCTCTTGAAGCTGATTTTAAATTTTCACCCTTATCCTGCATTCCTTCAACTTTTCCAACCCTTGAACCATCTTCTCTGATCAAACCATAATCCTGTTTAATAGTACCTGATAAGACTTCAATACCTGCAATTGCCGGTTTACTGTTTCTAAATATTAGTTTGGGAATTATTCTTATTTTAGCTGGTTTTATTATAGCATCAAGATACGCTTTTTTCTTTTTTTCTTCTACAGCATCTATCCAATCCTGATAATCCTCTGTAAGTTTATATATAACATTTGCAGAGAATAGTTTAATATCTGAAGCCTTAATTTCTGAAGCAGCGGAAGGAAGTATCTTAACATTGAAAGCCACAATAACTCCATAGAGCGGATTTTCCTTCTTAACAATTACCGCATCAACAACATCTCTCCTTGAGACATCACCTATATTTGCAGCTCTTATTGGGATTTTCATATCTCTAAGCAGATTAACAAGTGCCTCAAGCGAGCCAAGGGTATCTGCCTTTACAACAATCCCCAGTTCGTCTGTATCTATTTTTATATCTTCAATTTCTCTTAAAATTTCTTCCTTAATCTGGTGGAAATTGTCTCTTGCTACACGAAGGGGCGATCCTGCAATGGCATTTTCAATGTTGGGTGCCACAATTTTAATACCTGCAGCTGCAACCACCTCGTCTACTTTTTGAAACCTTTTTTTGGATTCTCTGATCTCTTCAAGTGGTCTTGGCTTCAAGAGGGATCTGATACCTGTATTTATAACATCTTCCATTGTCATAATGGCAATGGAGTCATTCTTTTTAATTATACCATCATAAATTACGGCGTCAATAGTTACTCCAAGCCCAACCTCTTCTTTAACTTCAAGAATGGTTCCTTTAGCTGGAGCATCTTCTTCTATCTTCAATTGTTCCTTAAGATACTGTTGGGCAAGTCCCATAAGCATTGCTAAAAGTTCAGGGACTCCTTCGCCTGATTTTGCACTTATGGGTGCTATACTTATCTGTTTAGAAAAATTGCTGATTCTATCAAATCTTTCAGAATCAAACCCTTCTTCATGCAAAATTCCTACAAGCTCATAAATTCCTGTATCCAGCTTTTCCTGGACGTTTTGAGCCTGTTTAGAAAAAGTTTCTAAAAATGGAGATCCAGAGTGTGATTGCCAGCCGTATAGCTTGTCAATTTTATTTGCTGCTACAATAAATGGAGTTTTATACATTTTAAGGATATTTAAAGCTTCATAGGTTTGTGGTTTAAAACCTTCGTTAATATCCACAATTAAAATAGCCAGGTCAGCAAGCGCCCCTCCCCTCTTACGTAGGGTGGTAAATGCTTCGTGTCCAGGAGTATCTATAAAGAAAAGTCCTGGAAGCGTTTGTTTAATTCCAAGCTTTTTTAAAAATTCGCCGCCAATTTCTTCAATTACTTCTATAGGAATCTCAGTTGCCCCAATATGCTGAGTTATTCCTCCAGCTTCCTTTTTGGCAATAACACTACCTCTTATAAAGTCCAGGAGTGTAGTTTTACCGTGATCCACATGTCCAAGTACAGATACAATTGGTGATCTAATCTTCAATCTTAAACCTCAAAAATTTTTATTTTTGTGCAGTCGTATACTTCGTGTTAGGGCATTGGAAATCGAAGATTTCCAAAGGTTCGAAAACCATAGCTTGCAAAAAACTAAGGTTTTTGCGCATGAGAAACTACGTTTCTCTGCCCCGAAAATCTTTGATTGTGATGCACCAAACGCTTCGCCTTTGAGTGCTCCAAAAATTCATAGAATTTTTGAGAGGTTTTCTCAACCCCTGAAAAATTAAAAAAATTATTCATATATCAGGCTTTCGTCAGGCATGGTGTATTTGCAAATTTCAGAATCATTGAAAAACAGTGCTATTTCTCTTTTAGCAGATTCTGAAGAATCTGACGCATGAATAATATTTCTACCCATATCAAGGGCATAATCCCCTCTAACAGTCCCAAGATCTGCTTCTTTAGGGTTTGTTGCTCCAACCATTTTCCTTATGAGATCTATACATTCTTCTCCCTCTATTACCATTGCCAGAACTGGCTCTGATGTAATATAGCTTATAAGGTCGTTGAAGAATGGTTTTTCTTTGTGTTCTTCATAATGTTCCTTTGCAAGTTCCTGAGGGATTTCCATCATCTTTGCAGCGACTATTTTAAGCCCTCGCTCTTCAAATCTGGTTAATACCTTCCCCATGAGCCTTCTAAGTACAGCGTCAGGTTTAAGCATTACAAAGCTTCTTTCACTCATTTTTTAACCCACTTAACCTTTCTCGGAACTCTGCCTAACTTTATTTTATTTTTTTCGCATTTACTGCTGCAGAAGAAGTATACTGTTCCGTCTTTCCTCACGTACATTTTGCCTGTGCCTTCCTGTATCTCTTCTCCGCAGAATGAACAGTTTCTCATATCAAAACACCTTTTAGTTATGGAGTACGAATTTCTTTGGCTTCTCTTATTGTATCCAGTAACATTAAGATGTCGCCTTCCCTTATTGGCCCCATAATGTTTCTTGTTAATATTCTTCCTTTATCTCTTCCTTCAAGTATTCTACATTTTACCTGCATGACCTCTCCAGTCATTCCTGTCCTTTTAAGAACTTCAATTACTTCAGCAGGAGTTGCTTCAGCCATATAATCACCTGAATTATTAAAGTGAATGAGGCAGATGCCTCTCTTAAATTTTTCCTATAAATAATTATTTTTTGAGTTCTTCAACTTTTTCAACTACTTCGTTGATTAAATCTTCAGCTTCACCGGCATCGGTTATAACTGCAGATGCTGTACCTACATTTAAACCTGCTGCTTCCCCTAATTCATCTTTTGTAGGGATGTAGACATAAGGTGTATCCTTTTCTTCGGCAAGAACTGGTAAATGAGCTGCTATTTCAGGAGGATCAATATCCTCTGCTATAAGTACTAATAAAGCATCGCCTCTTTCAATGGCTTTGGTTACCTCGTTTGTTCCTTTTCCTACTTTACCTGTATCTCTTGCTATTTCTAAAGCCTCAGAAGCTTTATCAGCTATTTCCTGTGGTACATCAAATTTTACATATATTGCTTTTGCCATTTAATTTACCTCCTTTTTCATCTGGTTTTTATACCATCCATCGGCATATTTCTAACTTTCAACTTTTGCCTATATAAAAGTTGTTGCCTGCAGGATTTTTAAACATAAAAACGTTGCATTTATACATTTAACCCTGGATTTCAATTAAATTGATAATCCCAGCTTTTAAAAAACTTAAAAATTCCAATTCCAAAAAAGTTTGTAAAACATTGCAGAATTAGTATAATAATATGTGATGGTCATTGTTTATAAAGTTATTATATGAATTAAAAAAAAAGAAAAAAAAATAATTTCTCAAGAGCGAAAAATTATTATGAAAATGAACAAAAATGAAAATTAAAAGCCTGCAGAAATTCATAGAATTTTAGAAAAACCAGAGTATTTTCTAACTTCCAAAAACCTAAGGTTTTTGAGAATTTCTGCGGCACCGAAAATCAAAGATTTTCGAGTGGTTTATAACCTTTTAACAGCCATTTCAATGTCTGATGCTTTTACGGTTTTCCTTCCAGCGTGTTTAGCGAGTTTAACAGCCTGTACAGCTATGTCTTCTCCCTGTTCTTCTAAAGCTTTTGCTAAAGCTTCTCTAGCGTCATCGCTTACTCTTTCTGCACCAGCATTTTTTATTATTCTTCCAATTGGAGCAATTGGTAATTCCATATTTAATCACCTCATTTTTGTATATTTGTTATTATACTCTGTTGAGAAACTCCTATATATATTTATCGTTTTTTTCACTGATTATTTGAAAAACTATATGATTTTTAGTCACATGAAGACGATCCATATGATTTTTAGACAGCATGTTGTAAATCATATGATATTTCGAGTGGCCAAAAAAAATGGAATATGTAGAAAAGTTAGATTTCCAAGAAAATAAATTAAAAATGAAATTATTCATCCCCTGGTTATTATACTGGAAAGCTCTTCAATATTAGCATTGACCTCTACAGGCTCAACACACGCATTGATTGCTGTATTAGGATCCTTTAATAAGTGTCCTGTAACAACACAGACTATCTGTTCGTTTTTATCAACTTCTCCATTTTCTAAAAGCTTGATTAGTCCTGCAATTGATGCAGCAGAGGCCGGTTCTACTCCAATTCCTTCAGTTCTGGCCAGTAATTTCTGGGCACTTAAAATTTCCTCATCAGTCACAGTCTCTGCAAATCCGTTGGATTCATTTATGGCCCTAATTGCTTTTATAGCGCTTACAGGAGCTCCAATCCTTATTGCTGTGGCGACGGTTTCAGGATTTTCGAATGGGATAATATCTTCCTTATTTTCCCTTATTGCCCTGACAATTGGCGCTGCTCCTTCTGCCTGAATCCCGGTCATCATGGGCAGATCCTCTATAAATCCTGCTCGATGGAATTCTTTAACTCCTTTCCATATTGCAGATATGTTACCTGCATTTCCAACCGGCAGAATAATTCTATCTGGAGATTTCCATCCAAGATCATCCACTATTTCAAATCCTATTGATTTTTGACCCTCCAGTCTGAAGGGATTAACAGAATTTAGAAGGTATAACTGACCTTCAAGAGCGAGGGCAGTTATTGTCTCCAGTGCTTCATCAAAATTACCCCTAACAGAAAATACCTCTGCACCATGGAACATTGCCTGAGCAAGCTTTCCAAGAGCCACTTTTCCAGATGGAAGAAGCACTATACACCTTAATCCCGCTCTTGCAGCGTATGCGGCAAGTGAAGCTGATGTGTTTCCAGTTGATGCACATCCAACTGTATTCACACCAAGTTCAATGGCTTTTGTTATTCCAACACTCATTCCTCTATCTTTAAAGCTTCCAGTTGGGTTTGAACCTTCTACTTTCACGTAGAGCTCCACTCCGAGCTTTTCGCCAAGCTTATCGCACTTGCAGAAAGGGGTTCCTCCCTCTTCAAGGGTTACAATCTTTGCAGGGTCTACAGGCATGAATTCCTTATATTTCCACATGGTTGATTTCCTGCATTTAAAAATATCCCTGGAAACGTCTGGTTCACATAGAACTTCAAGTATTGAACCACAGTTGTTACATGTATATATTATATCGTTTAAATCGTATTTTGCATCACAAACTATGCATTTAATCATGGACTCACCATTAAATTTAATAAAAAATTATTTTTATAGTCATATGTGGCATGATAGCTTGATGAAAGTTTATATCATGCCTTTAATGTAATTTCCCCATGCAAGGGTAAAATTAGCCTCAATGAATGCCCCTATAAGAATAAGAACAACTGCAATTACAAACAGGGTTAAAGATTCCTTTAAATCGTCTGTACTGGCAATTATTATTTGCTCCAACTGCTTTTTGAAGGGCAAATATCCTTTTATATGTGTTAAATTACGTATGAAGTTGAATATAAAGCTTGCAAGCCTGAATCCTGCAGTTCCTGCAATTATGATCCCTGGTATCTCAAATATTCCGTGTGGTAATGTATAAATAATAAAATATCCTATGGGTATTTGCGAGGCTGCATATCCAATAAAAACCCCATTATAAACCAGCAGAATTGCAGTCGCCGTTCCAAGAAAGATTCCACCACCATAGACAAGAAATGCGATTTTAAAATTATTGGTAAAGATAGATAATGTTGTAAGTTCAATTTCGCCTCTTCTTACACTATCTTTAAATGATTCAAGCACTGGATTCATAAACTGGCTAATCATGCCCGACAGGAAATATGCTGCAAACATTGCTGATAGAAATAAAGCCGTCGAAAGTATTAAAAAAGTTTCATTACGCCTATAAAGACCTGTAAAAAATCCTTCGTGCTTTTCTTTACCCGAATACCTTTCAAAATCTCTTTCTAACATTTAGGTTCCCTTTCTAAAATTTTTTGAGCAGTTTTCTTAGAATTTTCCCTTTTCTTGGAAAAATGGATCAAGAAATCTTTCATCATCTCTGCTACATTCTTTTTACACTCACCACACATAATATTACCGTTTTTACAGGACTCATATAATTCGGTGAGTTTCTTCCCGGATGGTTCCAGATGATAAAGAAGAAGTTCATAAACAGTGCACACCTCAGGAATTCCACCATATTTACGTTGCTCGTCAAGACTATCCTTACCACCAGTTTTAGCTGATTTAACTTTCTTTTCTGCAGTTTCAGGGGAGTCGCTTAAAAAGATGGCGCTGTTGGGTTTACTGCTGGACATTTTATCTCCAGTAAGCCCGGTGATAAACCTGTGGTAGGTAGATGATGGTGGAATGAACTTGAACTGGCTTTTAAATCTTTCTGCAATGTCCCTTGTGAGTCGTATATGGGGATCCTGATCTGGCCCTACAGGAACAACAGATGGTTTAGGCCCTCCACAGCCCTCAAGTTGAGGATGAAGAATGTCTGCAACCTGGATTAAAGGCACATAGAGATGAGCGATGTTTGTACTTCCATGAAATCCGTATATTGCCTTCATTTCATTGAAAGTGACTTTTTTTGCCAGTTTATATGCCAGATTCCCTACTGTTTTGTTTTCTGATTGGAGATATGTGCTTGTGTTCTTATTTTCAAGATCCAGGCCCAGTGCAATATAATTAGTTATGTACTCAGATATAGCAAGTTCCTTTGAGGTTTCAAAGTCAATACTTCTTGCAGAATATGATTCCATATCTGCTATGGGAATATAGATGTCTGCACCTTTTTTCTGGTACCATATAAGCTGATCAACAATCATTTTATGGCCTATATGCATCTTTCCACTGGGCATCATGCCACTTACAACTGCAAAAGGGTTTTTCTCCCTTAATGCCTTTACTATTCTACCGTAATCCCTGTGGCCAAAAATAATGCCTCTGGTCATTAAATGATTGGGAGACTCTACTTCACCTATAAAATCTGCAAAAGGTTTAATTCCAAACTGTTCAATGAGTTTTTCATAATCTAAGGTTGTTGAACCCCACGGATCTATCACTTAATCACCCTTTAGTTAAGACTAAATTTATCATATAAACATTGCTTTTTTTATGTGTATTTCATAGTTGTTTTGTAAACTGGAAATTTAATATTATTTATTTACCATAAATAAATCCTGAATACTAATGTATTAAACATATAAACCTATTTATTCTCCCATATAATCCTAAATGAATATAAAGTATTATTATCAAACATTATTTAAGGCCTTGTCCATTCCACATCGTAGTATGTAATATCGTTTTCTTCATCCACAACTGCAAAAAGGAGCTTCTTATTTACGCCGTGTGCTATCCTAACATAACTTGAAAAATCAGTTGCAGGAATGTCGTGATTTTCAGATACAACTTTTACAAGGTAATCAGAATGCCCGTCCCCCGGGGATTTTCCTCTTTCGTATAATCGGAAATCAGAACCGTATTTAAATCCTGTCTTTACGATATAGCCCCTGTTTCTGAGATCGCTGAAAACCAGGTATTTTGTGAATAAATCTTCTCTGCGAACCATTTCAAACATTTCATCTATAGAAACTGCTTTCCCCTTATTTTGTATCTTCAATTTACCCTTCTCAGCAAGATAAAGCGCTTCAATAAGTGTTATTTGCAATCCTTCCTCTGTAAGATTCCCATAATGGCTTTTTTCATGAAGCTTTATCCCTTTTTTATCTTTAATTATGACTAAATTTCCTGATAACTCTGAATTCATTAAAGATCACAACATTCAAGACTTTGTAAGCTATTTTTCAATTATAGCATGCCTCTTTTTTAAATCTATCTCTTTTTTGCCCAGAACTGCCATAAATTCTGCTATAAGCCCATCAAGGAATAAATGAGTACTATCTTCAAAAAGAGTTCCCATTGGAGTTAAATCATCATACAAACCCCTTAAAACGTTAGATGTATAATATTTCCATGGTTTTTTTGTTTTACTTTTCATATTCACCACCACATCTAAACTCCCTTTAAGAGTAGATTCTGAATTCCCGGTTATCCCTATAACCTTTGCATTAACTTCTTTTGCCGTTTCAGCAGCCAGAGTAACGGTTTTAGTTTCCCCAGATCCAGATATTGCAATTAAACAGTCTGATCCTTTAATCGCCGGGGTTGTAACATCACCAACCACGTATACTGTAAAGCCCAGGTGCATGAGTCTCATTGCAAACATTTTTCCAATAAGTTCAGACCTTCCAGTGCCTACAACAAAAACGGATTCTGAATTTACAATTATATCTATCATCTGAGAAACTATTTCTTCTTCTATTTTATCTATAACTTCCAGAGCGTGTTTAGTGATTCCTTTGGCTGTTTTTTTTATGTATTCCATATTATTCACTGTTATAAATTAATTTAATGGATTATTGATTTATTTATTAAAACATTTAAAAATAATGACTGGTTATTGAAAAATTTCTCTATTTAAAGTCCAGTTATCCTGATTCCTGCTAATTTTACCCTGTTTTTAATGTTGAGATTAATGAGTAATGGAGTAATTTTTTCAACGATTCTGGCATTTTCAAGGGGACCGCAATCTATGGCTTTGACGCCTGGAATCTTTTCTGCAAGGACCATAACTTCATTTTTAGCCTCTAAGTCATCTCCAGATATAAGGCAGTCACATTGTACATCTTCATTAACATTAAGGAGGCTTGCAGCGCTTATATTATTAAAAGATGAAATAACTTTTACATTTTTATCCTTTAAAAATTCAGCAGACCGTTCTGCAGCAGATCCCTGCCATACTTCTATGTACCTTGTGGGTCTTCCACCAATGCAACCATCTAAAGGAACTGTGGCGTCAATTAATATCTTATTTTCTAAATGATTCTTTACACTTCTTAAAGTTACCATCTGGGCCTGAAGAGGCACAGTTAATATTGCAATGTCACCTTCTGCAGCAGCCTCATCATTGGTCATTCCAGATATGTTACTTGCTTCTTCATCCTCTAACATGTTTTTTATGATATCCACCGTATTTTCAGCTTTTTTAATATCTCTCGAGCCGATTATAACATTTTCACCAGCTTTTACAAATCTAAATGCCAGTCCTATGCCTTGATCTCCAGTTCCACCAATTACTGCAATTTTCATAAAAATATCCCCGTTAAATATCATATAGACTTAAAATAATCCCTCTTTAAAAATAATTTTTTTTCCATAAATAAAAATATTCCTATTATTCTATAAAACCATATAACACTGGTTAATTTTTAAATGAAATACCATCAAAAATAGCCTTTTATCTTAATTAAATTGTTTAATATTCTATATTCGCCAAAATAACCTGAATTAACCTTTAATTCATTGGTAGATATTATACAAAAATTAGATTAACTTAATATTTTAAATTATTTATATAATCGATGCTTTTAGGAATTTCATCCTGTTGTTTGACCTCAATCACGCAAATTCCATTGAATTTAATCTTATTTAAGCCATTAAAAAGCATTTGGAAGTCAATATTCTTGCTTCCAATTGCATCATGGTTATCAAATGTACCGTCGTTATCGCTGAGGTGAATATGCTCTAAATTATCATATTTAAGCATATCTTCAATAGATGCGCCCATATTATAAGCATGACCAGTATCAAGGGTCATATAGGCATTAATTTCCTTTGTAAGTTTATGCAGTTCTTTTAAATCTTTACAGAGCATTCCCTCAATATCAGGCATATTTTCTACGCACATTCTTAATCCAAGATCTTCAGCATATAAAGAGCACTCTTTAAGGGAATTTAAGCTATTAACCATGATTTTATCCTTATATTTACGTGCTAAAAAAGCCATATGTCCCGGATGCACAACTACAACATGAGCGTCTATTTTAACAGCCAGATCCATTGAATTTTTTATTTCTTCTACTGAAGCTTTCCTTATTGAATCATTGGAGGACGCTAAATTAATATCTGAAAGGGGTGCGTGTACGCTTGTTTTAAAGTTATAGGAATTAACAAGTTCATGATCTATAGAATCATAAGGATATTCCTTTATCAATTCAATATATTCTACATCCATATCTTTTAAATAAATCAGTATATCTTCAAGCGACATTGGAAACAATGCCAGTGTAGAGACTCCTATTTTCACTAAATCACCATATAATTTATCAAAAAGAAATCATACCCTTTATGCAGCTATTCATTTCTAATTCTGGCCTCAATTGGAATATTTCGTTTTAGTGCATCTAAAATAATGGTTGCCAGTTCAATGTCCTTTTTTATCTTTATAGTTCCTTTTTTACCCACTGTTGCTGTAAATAAATATTCATCATCCACCACAATATCGAAGGAAGTGCCTACAGCTTTCCTGGTGAAGTTTAAAACCACGTAGTTTCCAGCAATTTCAACATCGATCTGGGATTTATCTTCAATTTCTCTGGCTTTAAATGGCTCAACACCTATACTTATACCAATCCTGTTTTCAACTTCTTCAATCGTTTTTCCTTTTTTACCAATGAGTCTGGGAATATATTCTTCGTCCATCCAGACCGTTGCCCGGTTATCTGATTTCATATCAACTTTAATACGGGCTCCCGGAACCGTTCTTTTAATTTCTTTGATTATTTCCCGTTCTGCAATCTTTTGAACGGGTGTTTTCCCATAGGAAGTTGCACCCACTTCCATTACAATGGTCTGCTCACCATAGGTATATATTTCATGTACAAGGTCTCCTGTTTCAAAATCCCTGATTTCAATAACTGGCCTTGATAAATCAGCTTCAATCATACCAGTCGGGACTTTTACAGTGAGAGAAACATCGTAAACTGATGCTACGTTTCCATCGTTTATGAAAATAGTTGTATCTACAATTGACGGGATTATTCCAAGTTCTACGCGTCCAATAACTCTTTGAATAGCATCTATAGGTCTTGTAGCATGTACAACCCCAATCATGCCTACTCCTGCAAGTCTCATGTCTGCAAAAATTCTAAAATCTCTTGTTTTCCTTAATTCATCATATATTGTATAGTCTGGGCGAACTAAAAGCAAAATATCCGCAGTTTTTTCCATACTACGTTCTAAGGGTGCATATTGAGTAATTTCGTTTCCAACCTGGAGGTCTCTGGGCGATTCCATAGTTTTAACCACAGAGTTTAATTTAATGCTATAAAATTCGGCGATTGCCTGGGCAAATGTGGTTTTACCTGCACCTGGAGGTCCTGAAATTAATATTCCTTTAGCTTTTTCTCTCAATCTTTCTATAAGTTGTTCTGGAAGTCTATAATCCTTTAAAGATACCTTTGCAACCGGCCTAACAACAGTAATTTCAAATCCATCTGAAAATGGAGGTCTTGCAATGGATATTCTATACTCTCTAAACTGAACTACAGTGGCTCCTTCCCTTTCAATTTCGATAAAACTTTTAAAATCACTTTTGGCCCTTTCCACAATTTCCTTTGCCATTCTTTCAATTTCAGCAAATTTAACTGGTTTAGAACCAATTTTAACAAGTTTAATATTACCTGGTGTTCCCTTTTTGGCCATTGGAACTACATCTTCCTTTAAATGAAGAGACATTGTGTTCTTATCGAAATATCTGGTTATCTCCAGTTCTTTATATTCCACCATCTCCTGCTGATAAAATATTACTTCCAGTCCCTGCGCCTCTGCAACCTCTTTCTGAACTTTATCACTGGTGATTAAAGTTGCATCACTATCCTGAGCAGTGTCTCTTATCATTGCGTCTATTTCTCCACCCCTTGCAAGCGATATCTGTTCCAAAGTTGGTCTTTTTCCAACGTAGTTTAATGTAATGGTTCCATCGGTATACAACTGCTGTAGATTTTTTAATTCTTCTAAACCATTAAAACCTGTTTCTCTTCCTCGATTAGCCTGATTTTCAAGTTCGGATACAACTGCAACTGGAATTATTACTTCTGATCCTCTAAATTCATCTTTTTGAACAATTTTAGTGATCCTTCCATCTACAATTACGCTCGTATCTGGAACAATTCTCATTATCTTTCTCTCCTTATGTTTTAAAAAATTTATTAATCCTTATTATAAACCTCATCTGGTTCGAAAACTTTATTTCCTATAATTTCCAATTTATTACCTTTTAATTCCCTGAAAAAGCATGATTCATAACCTTCATGGCATGCTCCACCTGTCTGTGTGATTTTAATAAGAACAGCGTCTTCATCACAGTCCACAAGTATTTCTTTTACCTCCTGGAAATTCCCTGAGCTTTCACCCTTAAGCCAGATCTTCTGACGCGAAGTGCTCCAGTAATGCGCTTTCCTGGTATCAATCGTTCTTTGAAGAGCTTCACGGTTCATAAATGCAACCATAAGCACTTCTAAAGTTTTATAATCCTGAGCTACTGCTATAACCAGTTCCTGATTCCCCACTTTGTGTCTGAAGTTCAAACCACTCTCTTCCAAGTCCATGGTATCATCTCACCCAATTTCATGCCCTATTTCAACGTATAAATCATCCATGTCCACCAGATGTTGATCCCCAGACTTCATATTTTTTAAGGTTACTTTTCCAGTGGCTATATCTTTTGCACCGACCAAAACAACATACCTTGCTCCCATGTTATTTGCATACGTTAATATCTTTTTAATTTTTCTTTTTGCAAGATCCACATCAGTTTTAATGCCCTCTTTCCTCAAATTTTGAGTTATTTTAAACGCCTCAGCCCTCATGTCCTGAGACAATGGTGCAACAAATACATCCATATGTCCTTTAACTGGAATCTCTGTATTTTGCTTTTTAAGAGCTTCCATCACTCTGTCAAATCCAAAAGCAAATCCTGTGGATTCTACTGGCTCACCGCCAAACACTTCTATTAAATTATAGGTTCCTCCTCCACTTATTTGTTTTTGTGCTCCAAGTCCGCTTACATATATTTCAAAAACAATACCAGAATAATAATCTAACCCTCTGGCAATACCAAGATTTACTATATAATCAGTATATCCGAATGTTTCCAGGGTATTTAATAGTTCTTCAAGGTCATTCAATGAATTAGAGGCTCCTTTACAATTTTCTATGATGCTTCTTACTTTTTCTATCACTTCTTTATGCCCTCTTACCTCTATTAAATTTAAAAGTGTCTCTTTAAGACCTGGATGTACATTTAACTCCTGCAAAAGATTTTTAAGCTCATCAACATCGCCTTTGTCAACTGAACCCATAATTTTTTCCTGATCAGCTTCAGCTACCTCTGCATCGCTTAAAAGACTCCTGATAATTCCCAGGTTTCCTATATGGAATTCAAAATCCTTTAATCCCAGTTCCTCTAAAGCATGTGCAGCCATGGCTATAACCTCTGCTTCTGCCTCAGGAGACTTTCCACCTATTAATTCACATCCAAACTGCCAGAATTGCCTGAATCTACCTGCCTGAGGTCTTTCATATCTAAAACAGCTTCCAAAGTAGTACATTTTAATTGGTTTTGCCTGTCTTTGAAGTTCATTTAGATAAAGTCTTGCAACAGGAGCTGTTAATTCTGGCCTTAATGCTAAATCCCGGTTTCCTTTATCTTTAAAGTGATAAATTTCTTCTTTAATTGCTTCTCCTGATTTTGTGGTAAAAAGGGTGAGATCCTCAAAAATAGGTGTTTTTATTTCACCGTAACCGTAATTTTCAAAAACTTCCCTTAATTTGTTTTCAACGTATTTTCTCCTTTCCATTTCCTTAAATAGAAAATCCCTTGTTCCTCTGGGTCTTGATATTTCCATATATTCACCACTAAAATTAATTTTAAAAATATGATCCTGTATATTTATTAAATCAAAGTAAAATTAACTTTTTTAGTCTATTCGAAGTGTTTTAAATATTCCCTGAGCATTTTAGGGAATGATTTTGCACTTAAGAATCTAAGTCCAAGTCTTTCAGACCAGACCCTGATACCTTCATCAGCCGCTACTACACCTGCCCCTAATTCCTTTGCAAGTAGTAGTACGTCAAGATCGGGGGCGCTATCAAGAGTTCCTTTCCTTAATGCTGCCCTGTAACGTTTTCTAAAATCTTTTATAGCATTTCCTATTATTTCCATTTCAACATCTGCTTTTTTTTCGCCTCTTGCTAATCTGACCATTGATTCTACTGCTGCTTCCCAAATAGCGTTTTCAGATATTCTCATTCCTTTATTCATCCTTTCTCTCATATCATGCACGTATTCATAGAAAATTTCTGATGGTATCTTTGTATCGTATCTGTTAGGTGTTTTTTTAACTATCCATGTTTCAGCTTTAACTAATATGTTTTCAGGGCATTCATACCTTCCCATATAATCTATGAACTCCTTATAAGTAACAGGAGGCATGTGACAGCTCATATTAAGCCTTATTCTTGATTCAGCTATTAAATCTATTAAAACTCCAACTGTGTTTATGAGTTCTCCATCCCCATACTCCTCCCTAAGCTGATTATCAGTAAAGGCAGTAGTATCTAAAACAAATCTCTGTTTTGCAGGCATTCTATCCCCTAATTCTAATTAGTTAAATCACATTGTTTTTTTAATAATATTTTATCTTTGTTTAAATTTATTTAATCGATAATATAAAATGTTCTAAGAGAATAATATAATGTGATGACAATGATAACTGGAAAAACAAAAGTGGTGGGAGTAATAGGTAATCCAGTGGAACATAGCTTATCTCCTCCAATGCATAATGCTGCATTTAAGCACATGGGGCTTGATTATGTCTATGTACCATTTTATGTCCCTAATGGAAAGCTTAATGAAGCAATAATTGGCGCAAAAGCCCTAAATATAAAGGGGCTTAATGTTACAATTCCATATAAAACAGAGATAATAAAATACATTGATTCATTAGATAAATCTGCAGAGCTTATAGGGGCTGTAAACACATTAAAATTCAAGGATAATAATATAAGAGGTTATAACACCGATGGAATTGGGGCAGTTAGGGCAATTGAAGAAGTAAGCAGCGTAAGAAATAAAAAAATTGTAATTTTAGGGGCTGGTGGTGCAGCTCGCGCAGTTTCATTCCAGATACTTATGGATGGTGCAGAGTCTCTTGTTATTGCAAACAGAACACCGGTAAATGCCTTAAAACTTCAAAAAGAACTTATAAAAAAGCTGGAAGCAAATGTTAAAACTGTTGATCTTGGTGAAAAACTTAAAAATGAACTTAAAGATGCCCATATATTAATAAACACAACTCCCATAGGCATGTATCCAAATATAGATCAGGAGCCTCTGGTTAAAGCTGAAATGATGTGTGAAGATCTTATCTGCAATGATCTTGTTTATAATCCTCTTAAAACAGGATTTCTTAAAGAAGCTGAAAAAGCCGGTGCAAAAACCATATCTGGAATTAAAATGTTGATTTATCAGGGCATGGAATCATTTAGGATATGGACAGGAGTTTATCCTCCCCTTGATGTTTTTGAGGAGGCTTTGAATATAGAACTTTAAAATTTATATAAATTAGACACGTTTTTTATAGTCTAATTCTTTAAAAGTAATGGTAAATACAGTTCCACCATCACTACATATATTCATCTTTCCATCCAATTGTTTTACAAGCATTTGCACCAATTGTAGGCCTAAAGATGCACTATTTGCAGAATCTAAAGATTCAGATATTCCTATTCCATTATCACTTACAGTTAATATAAATTTATCTTTATTCCTTCTAAATTCTACAATTATTGTACCATTTATCTCCTTAAAGGCATGTTTTATGGAATTAGTTATCAGTTCATTTATTATAAGACCACAAGGGATTGCAGTTTCAATATTAAGATCTATATCCTCAACATTTAACTTTAAATCGATGCATTGTGCATTATAAGTCACAATAAGATCTATTGCCAATTTTTGTATATAATCTTTAAAATTTATACTTGCTAAAGTTTTAGATAAGTAAATATTTTCATGAACCAGTGCCATTGACTTAATCCGACCCTGACTTTCCTTTAAAATCTCAAGACCCTGATTATCATCCACATAAGATAGCTGGAGATTTAAAAGAGAACTTATTATCTGCATGTTATTTTTAACTCGGTGATGAATTTCTTTTAAAAGAAGTTCTTTCTCGTTAAGAGATGCCTTAATCTCATTTTCTGCTTTTTTGATCAAAGTAATATCAACTACAACGCCCCTTGACCCTATAATTTTATTTTCATGAATGATTGGACTGCTATATATGATTATTGGAAAAGTGGTATCATCTTTTTTCTGTGCTGTATATTCTCCAACTGCCAATTTTTCTCCATTCAATACTCTCTGGGTATCTTTCATGACCTTATTATGATCTTCAGCTGCCAAAATCTGGAGCATATTTAATCCCTTATCTAAATCCTTCTGAGTATAACCAAATATTTTCTGTCCAGTACTATTAGCATATGTAACATTACCATATAAATCAAATTCAAAAACTGGCTGTGGTAATAGTTCTGCCAAATCTCTGTATTTTTTTTCGCTTTCTTGCAGTGCTTTTTCATTTTTCTTACGTTCTGTAATATCATTTACGAAACCTTCCAGATATTTTACAGAACCATCAGAATCTTTAACAGCTTTAATTGAAAGTTCAGCTATGATAATACTGCCGTATTTTTGGTAAAACCTGCATTCATAAGTATGCCATTGATCGTCATTGATAGTCTCTTTAACAATCTCTAAACGTTCTTCTTTATTTACATATACCTGTTCGCCAATACTTGATTTATTTACCATAGAAGTGAATTCTTCAGGAGAGTTGTATCCTAAAATATCAGATAAATTTTGATTAACTCCATAAAGTTTTCCTTCTGGTGAAGAATGAAAAATTCCAACTGGAGCATTATCAAATATGTTTTTAAAATGATTTTTACTTTCAACTAAATCTTTTTCAACCATTTTACGATTTTCAATTTCATTTTTTGCAGCTAAATAAAGACCTCTATTTTCATTTAATGTTATTAACTGACGAAGAAGTACCAGAGCTACAGTAACCCCGACTCCTATCCATATATACATTGAATCTTGACCAGTTAAATTATTATTAGTCCATAAAAGTAGGATATATGCAACTGCTACTCCCAAAAGCGGTGAATGTGAGGGAAAACTGAAATTTTGAATCCATGATCCCAATTTGATGTATGGTCCTTGACCATATTTGATATTATATGTCTGTAAAATAGCAGCCAATCCTATAAATATAAAACATAATACCCATCCAGTGTCTAAAAGCCCCCCTGTAGAGTAGGTTCCATGTAATGATTGGTAACTGAAAACAGTATCTGTTACAATCTGGGCAATGATGCCTGTCCCTAAAAGTATTAGGGGTCCACAATAGGTATTTTTAAAATTGTTGAACAATATTCTTATTAGCGCAAAAAGAAGTACAATATCCCCAATTATATAAGCTATGGATATAATACTCCCTAATAAAGCATCATTTGAGTTAAGAGTAGGTATAACCAAGAAAATCCATAAAATAAGGCCGAATGTTATAATCAGAATTGCTGTATCAATAACTAACTTCAATTTTTCATTTCCGGAAAGTGAAACCCAAGGAAGATAATAGATACCCAAAGCAAATAATGGATAAAAAGACAGATAAAAAAAATCTGCAACTGATGGAAAAGGTTCCTGATGAATAATTAATTCCATGATACCCCATGTGATATCCCCTATTACAAAAAAAAGTACTGAAACTCCCAGAATTATCCATGCAATTTGCACACGTCTTTGTTGTTTACCTGAGATTTTCGCTACATAGAATAAACTGAAAGCCGCTAATATTCCTATTATCGGTGAAATTAAATCGCTGAAAATCATCGCTGATTCATTTTTTAATATTAACAATACAGATATATAACCAACTAAAAAAATAAAAGCTATTATAATAACATTATTAAAAGATATAAGTGGTTTTTCAGAGGTTTCAGTTGTCATATTTAAATTGAATCTTTCATAATTCCGGAGTTTTTAAAAATGAACTCATTAATGTGACCATTCTTTTTGACATAAATCTCTCTTATTATTTCACATTCTTTTATATTTAGTTAATCTCTTTGTGAAAATTATCACATCAACTAATTAGAAAAATAAATTAATTAAAAGTAAATCAATATATTAAGTGATTCTATGGAAAATATCAAAATAACCGATAATCACATACATGTTGATCCAAAAAATGGTGAAGGCCCTCTTGAAGTTGCAAAAAAGTTTCATAGAGCTGGAGGAAGTGTAATGATAATTCCAAATAAGCCCACATGGACAGTTGGAGCTTCATGCAATTTTGATAAGGCAATGCATCTGGTTATAAAATATGCTGAAGAAATAAACAATAACACAGAGGTTAAAGCCTTTCCAATAGTAGGAGCCCATCCTGCTGAGCTTTCAAGGCGGGTAGAAAAAGGAATGGAACTTGAAATCGCTGAAAATATGATGATAGCAACACTAGAATCTGCACAAAAGCTGGTTTTAGAAGGTGAAGCCATTGGAATTGGAGAAATTGGAAGGCCTCACTATGAGGTCTCTCCAGAAGAGATGGATGTCCATAATAAGCTCATGCTGTATGCAATGGAACTTGCAGCAGATGCAGATTGCGCTATTCAACTCCACACCGAAAGTGCTGCAGAAAAACAGTTCTTAGAATTTGCAGAAATGGCCGATGAAGCTGGCTTAAAACGGTACAAGGTTATAAAACATTTTTCAGGGCCTTTTGTATCCAAAAATGAAAATTACGGATTAATACCATCCCTTATCGCTACAAAAAGTGTTATAGTTGAAGGAATAAAAAAAGGAAATAATTTCCTTATGGAAACTGATCATCTTGACATGAAAAGCCGGCCAGGAGCTGTCTTAGGGCCAAAAACCGTGCCAAAACGCACAAAAGACCTGTTGCAGAAGGGTATTTTAAGCGAAGAAGATGCCTACAAAATTCATGTTGAAAATGTGGAAAAAGTTTATGGAATTGAACTTGAATAAAAGATTTTTTAATGACTACCACCAATCAGGAATGATATAGCACTGATAACAATTCCAATCACCACAATTTCAACTGCAGTCTTTAAAAGGCTTTCTCTTGAAACTCTGCCCAGATATATGCCTAATACGATCAGTGCAATGAAACATGCAGCCAGTGTGGTCACTAAAGCCGTCAATTTATCTCCAATTAATAAAAAAGGCAAAACAGGCACAAACGCTCCTATGAAACTTGAAAACCCGTGGGTGAACATACTCATATAAATTCTTCTTTTGGCCTGTATGTGAATAAGTGTATCATCAAGCTCGCCTTCATTAAGAATCATTTTTTCTTCAAGTTCACGGAGTGTTCGGGCTTCTTCAGCGCGTTCGCCGATAAAAGACCCGAATGCATTGGACATGGCTAAAGCAATTCCTCCACTGAGTCCTGTTAAACCAATGACAAAATTTTCAATTTCAACACCGCTTGCTGCTGCAACGCCGCTTGCAGTAAGAGTTACACCCATAACAGCAAGTATTCCATCCATAGTACCCAAAGCAACGTACCTGCTCATTTTAAAGTATTCTTCAATGAATTCATTAATTTTCATTTGCTATTTTTCCCCTAAAACAAAAAAAAAAATTTAAGCCCTTCCCAGCTCCTTATGGGCCCTGGCCAGATGCCCCGCTGCTAATGCACCCATCAATGAAAGTTCACCTGCAAGAACGGTTCCAGCAACGATTTCAGCAAATTTATGAACCTTCTCATTACCATAACAATCCATTATTTCCAGGCATTCCCTTGCAGTTTCGATACTTGTTCCACCTCCAATTGTTGCTACCGGCACATCAGGGAGCGTGACTGAAAAATAAAGGTCCCCATTGTCTTCTGTCATAGCGGTTGTAATTCCTATACTTCCTTCAACTATATGTGCTTCATCCTGTCCTGTTGCTAAAAATATGGCGCCGATCATATTTGCATAATGTGCATTGAAACCCATGCTACCAGAAACAGCAGATCCTATGAGATTTTTGGCCATATTAACTTCAATTATAGCTTCAGGAGTTGTTTTAAGCTTATTTTTAACAATGATTTTTGGAATAACGATTTCTGCAATAAAGCTTTTCCCTCTACCTTCAATAAGGTTCAATGAAGAAGGTTTTTTATCAACACATACATTACCACTTAAAGCAATCAAATGAGCTCCAGTTTTATAAGTTAGGAGATTTAAAGCAGCCTCAGTGGCAATTGTAACCATATTCATGCCCATACTGTCTCCAGTAGTGAAAACAAACCTTGGATAAATATATTTACCAACAACCAGTATAGGATCAATTTTTATAAGCTTTCCATGCCTTGTTGTAACCTCAGCAGCTTTTTTTAGTTCTCTGAAGTGTTCATTAATCCATGATTTAATCTTTAGAGCATCAGTTACTGATTTAGCTTTTAATACTGGAGCCCTGGTCATTTTATCATCTAATATCCTGGTTATTACTCCTCCACATTCAGATATTACAGAAAATCCCCTGTTTACTGAAGCAACAAGTGCTCCTTCTGATGTGGCAAGAGGAACGTAAAATTCGCCTTTTGCATAGACTCCATTAACTCTTAAAGGACCAGCAATACCTAAAGGTATTTGAATAGCACCTACCGGATTTTCAATGTTCTTTTTTGATGCTAATTCCATATCAATCGAGTAATTAGAGATGTTTTTAAGTTCTGCATCGCTGATTTCTTCTACAAATTTCCTCCTGATTTCAACAGCTTCATCAATTGAATCAGCATATTTTTCAATTTCATGTAGCTTTATATCTCTATTTATTAATTTGTCAATAATTTCTCTTTCATCTGCCATAAATCTCACTATTATACTTTATAAAGAGTAAAAATTAAAGAGTATTTATAAATTAAGATAGGCATAGTATTTTGATCATTTCTATATGAAATAACTTTTATTTTACAATATGATTCCATCTAAACATTCATAAAATTTTTTTTATAATATCTACGATTCCAGATGGTGTTGATGCGACATTCACCCCTGCTTGTTTTAGGGCGTTAATCTTACTTTCTGCAGTTCCGCTTTCTCCCTCAATTATGGCGCCTGCATGTCCCATTCTTTTTCCAGGAGGTGCGGTAACCCCTGCAATATACGCAATGACCGGTTTGGAGATGTTTTTATCTATAAACTCTGCTGCCCTTTCCTCAGCATTTCCCCCTATTTCACCAATCATTACCATTGCACCCGTTTCATCATCCTCTTCAAACATCTGCAGCACGTCTGCATAATTTAATCCCACAACAGGGTCTCCTCCTATACCTAAACATGTGCTTTGGCCCATACCTGCGTTGGTTATTTGATATGCAACTTCATAAGTTAGAGTACCACTTCTGGAAACGATTCCAATGTTTCCCTTATCAAATAAGTGTGTGGGCATGATTCCAAGTTTTCCAACACCAGGTGATATAATTCCAGGAGTATTGGGGCCAATTACTGTGGTATTATTTCGTTTTGCATATTCCACTATTTGCATTGAATCATGGACCGGTATATGTTCAGTTATAATTACAACCAGGTCAAGCTGTGAAATGGCTTCGTATGCAGCGTCTTTTGCAAAGGGTGCAGGAATAAATATTATGGATGCATTAATTTCCTGTTCTTCCTTTGCCTCAGCTATTGAATTGTATACGTTTACCGGACCAAATTTTTGACCACCTTTTCCAGGGGATGTTCCTGCAACTATACTGGTTTCATAATTTAGCATTTGCTCGGTATGGAAAGATCCTTGCTTTCCTGTAATTCCCTGTACTATACATCTGGTTTCTTCATTAAGTATTATCATCTAATCACTTCTCCTGAAATTCTCATGCGCTCCCAAAGGGGCATGGCTAAATCCATTACATTTCCATTCATAAAAGCAGTAACTGTCATTATTATACCTCTGGGTATTACATAAGAGGGTGATCCCCTTCTAACAAGATGAACGTGATGATTTCCTATTGCTGCTCCCACCATTGCACCTGCCACTGTTCCAACGCTTTCAATATCGTTTATTGTTGCAACAACAACAGGATCATCTGTTTGATTTGAGACATAACCTATACCAGGGATTTTAAGGGTCCCATTTATCCCCCCTCCACCGATGTCATTAACATCATCCATGCCCTTAGCTGCTTTCATTACTGAATCGGCAACTTTACCAACAATTTCTTCCCCACCATAAGTGTCAAAAGCAATTATAACCGCATCAGGATACCTATCCTGTCTTATTTTAGCTTCAGCATAAGAAATACCTTCCCCCGAGTCCTCTGGAGTATCTGATATTCCACCAATATCTCCAGGATGTTCTGCATTTTTTCTCAGTATCTGAATTACTTTTGAATTAACAGATTCAAGCTTATCATCATCTACAAAGGCACTTATTACAATATCATCGCCAGTTATATTGGTTAAAGCTGCCTTGTAAGCTCCTGCTTTTAGTAATTCATGGATATCTTTTTCTATATTATTGATAAGAGAACTACTACAAGAAACATCGTTAATAGAGATATCTGCGCCAATAGCAGTTAGTTTCAAGTGATCACCTTTAATAGTTGAACATGTAGTGTATATATGCTATATTTTACTGAACTTGTTTTTATACATTTTGTGATGGATTGAGACTGTAAATTTAATGGGTGTTGAAAAATTTTCAATTTTTCACAGTGAAAAATCTCTGATTTTCACATGCTGGAATTAATTTTTCAAATTCGTTGATCATGGTTCTTTCAGAAGACATATTAAGTCAAAAAATGTTTCGATAAAAACTGATCAGCCCTTAAAATACTTTACAACCCTGACGGATTGGAAACATTGAATTAATTTAACAAATTTTAACTTTCTTTTCTTCTTTCTTCAACCCCCTTAGAAATCTCACCACCTGTTATACCTGTTTTTTCTTGTTTTCAGGTTCTGGTTCATACCTTTTGTCAGGTTATAAAACCGTTGAAGCCACTACCAAAGAAACAAATAATTAACCCCTTAGATTTTTCCCACTTGAAAAACGATTTTTCCTTTTATTTTTATGTGTTTAGATGAGTATTTATCATGTTGTTTCTTAAAATACATTTTTATTTTGTTTTTTAATGGTGTTGGGGCTTCTAAACCGATAAATCTAAGTATTGATGCTTACACATATTTATTTGGAGATAAAAATGAAGCATCATCTAAATTACAGTAAAGAAGACCTGAATTACATTTTGTTAGAGAAAATATTTAAAATTATCGGTTCCAGAAATCAAAATCGATAATAGCTTCAAAAGCCATCGAAAATCTCTGATTTTCGGGGTATCGAAAACGAAGTTTTTGAGGGCAGGACTCATCATAACCCTAGGCTACAGCACAAAAACAGCCTTACAAAAGCTCTCAGAAACCTAAAAAATTAAGACCCTAAAAAAATATAGCTAATCTTTCAATTGGATGCTCGCTTGGCGAAAACCCAGACCAGTAATTTTGAACAACAATCCCAATCAAAACAATTACTCCAATAAAAGTTAAAAATCCAATAATTCCTGCAATAACTTTCCTCAAATTCATAACAATCACATCAACTTACTAATATCAGTATTAATCAACTTCAAATAAGTCCTATTGGCTCTGATAACATCAAAAGTGTTGATCTTATCTCTCCCTTTAATAACAGCACTGCAACCAGACAAAAGCAAAATAAAAGCCTTTTCAGTTGCTCTAAACGTTATTGCCTTGCCATCAGCACCTTTCCATTTATTAAATACTAACATGAAAAAAATCTCACGAACACCATTAAATAATTTTTTAGCTTTTTTATCCTGCCATTTAACCTTCCCAAGTTTTTTAAAGAATTCTTTTGTTGGTTCAGGTGTTTTTTGGTTTGAATCGAAATTTTCTAGCATTAAAGTTATTCGTGTGGCCATGTTTCCTTGTTCTACCTTGTATAAGTCTTCCTGGTAGATTTTTCGACCAGTTCTGATACTGTAGAGGTCACCGATAAAAGTATAAATCACCCAAAAATGCTTTATGCCGATTAAAGGTGCTAAAGGAATACTCAAAGGAAATTTACTTAAATGTTTAGCTGCTAAAAGCTCTAAATCCGAATAATCATTATTCTTAGCACCATACCTCTTATCAACACTAGAATCAATAGGATTATCCATATGAACAAGTTTTTCGTAAATTTCATTCTCTT
>DAVZ01000052.1 GCA_002505765.1 Methanobacterium sp. UBA176
ATGTAAATCAGGAGGTGTGGAACTAAAAGCATCTGATGCTGGACAAGTGCTTACAGCCGATGATTTCCCATTTAAAAACGCAAAAGAAGTTGCAGATACCATTGTTAATAGAGCAGGACTTTGAAAACAAAATACTCTTCTATTACTTTTCTTTTTTAAATGCTTTGATTTAGAAATAAAGATTGCCATGAACAAATATGAAAAAATAGATAAATATCTGTTTTTTACCTCTAGCACACTACCACGGTTTTTATAGCGGTATGTATAATCAAAATTAGTAAATTAATTTTAAACAAATTATATTGATTTAGGTGAGTATTTTTATGAGGATCTTGAAAGGAATATAACAGCACCTAACATTGAAGAAAATGATCATAAGTCCCGTTGTACTGAATGCCCATCATATAATGAATGCATGGGCTTTTGGTTGGATTATTTTACTGGAAAGGGTAAGGTAAATAATGAATCACCTTTGGGAACCATATAAATAAATACGTAATGAGTTTATTTCAAATCTTATCAAATTTTTAAATGATATGTATTAAAGGCTATGCAACCTCATTCAAGGACTTTGTAAATCTGCACTTTGGAAAACCACTGCACCCAATAAATTCGCCGTATCTGCCCATTCTCTTAATTAGCTGATTTCCACACTGAGGACAGACACCAACAGTTTCATTTGAAGGTTCTTTTCCATCCCTACCACATTTTGGATCCAAACAAGCTCTTTGTCGTGGTTTTCCAAATGAAATCAGTGGAAGACCACATATATCGCACTTTGTTTTAAGAACGTTACTGCCTCGAGGTATTGAATAGGTTTTTTTACAATCTGGATAGGCAGAACATCCAACAAAGGTACTTTTGGTTCGTGGTGAGTATTTCATTACAAGATTACCACCACATATACATTCCCCAACTATCCGGCTTTCTTCGTAAGCTTCATATAGTTTTTCACCGATCTTTATTTTATTTTCTTCAATATCATCAAGAATTGAAGACACTTCCTCCTTTGCTTCCTGTATAACCTGATCTTTTGTAATTTTATCTTGCATAATGCCTTCAAGTTCCAGTTCAAACTGTCTTGTTAGTTCTTCACTGGTAATATCCTCTGAATATTCCTTTAGTGTGTCAATAAGGTGTTCACCAAGTTCATTAACCTTTATTTTCTGTCCCTCAATGTATTTTCTGTCATAGAGAATGGAAATTATGTTTGCCCTTGTTGATTTTGTACCAAGACCTCTTTTTTCAAGTTCACGTATTAAAGAAGCTTGATTGTACCTAGCTGGTGGTTTGGTTTCTTTTTCTTCACAGAGAATCTCTTTAACCTTTAAAGTATCTCCTTTTTTGATTAAGGGGAATTCATCGTTTTCAACCTTTCTAAATGGATAGTGATCCAGCCATCCCATTTTTTCCATTCTTTTCCTGCTGAAGCTGAATTCCTGTGAATTGATCTCTAAATCTGTTTTCATGGATTCCTGAATTCCATCCTCACCAAATACTGATATAAACCTGAATGTTATAAGTTCATAGAGCTTCTGATCGTCTGCGTCCAAGTTCTTGGGTATGGTACCTGTTGGATGGATAGCAGGGTGTGCTTCATCGGTTTTTTTACCTTCATTTGGCTTTAAAGGTTTTTTAAGCGCATCTATATGTTTTTTGAATGCTGAGCTTCTACTTAATTTCTTAAGTATTTTTTGATATCCAATGCTTTTTGGAAGTTTTTGTGAGGAAGTACGTGGATATGAAGTGTACCCTTCAGTATAAAGGTTTTGAGCTATTTGCTGAGTTTTTTTAGGGCTGAAACCAAAGACTCCGTAAGCTTCTGACTGAAGACTTCCAAGATCAAAAGGAAATGGAGGCAATTTTTTAGTTTTTCTTAAAGATACATCCTTAACGATCGCCCTTTCGCTTTCACAATCTGCCAAGATCTTATCTGCTACCTCCCTTTCAAATATTTTTCCTGCTTTATGATCGGCAATTATATCCTTTTCAAGGGCGGCTTTTATAAGCCAGTAAGGTTCAGGGATGAATTTTTTAATTTCTTTTTCCCTATCAACCAGGATAGAAAGTGTTGGGGTTTGTACTCTTCCTGCTGAAAGTTGAACGTATCTTTTTGTTGCTACCCTTATTGAATCTGTGAGATATTTGGATATATTAACTCCAAACAGGAAATCAAGGACATGTCTTGCAATACCGCTATCTACCTGCCTGAAATCGACAGATATAGGATTTTCATAAGCTTTTAAAATGTCCTCTTTGGTTAAAGTTGAAAATTTCATTCTTAAAGTATTCTTTATACAATCTTCACCACAAGCGTATTTCAATGCATTATATCCTATTAAAGTTCCTTCTATATCATAATCGCATGCATGAATGAACTTATCTGCACCTTTAGAAAGTTTTTTTATGGCGTCAATGTATCCTTTAACATATTTTTTTTGTTTATTCTTTTCATAAAGAGGAACCCACTCCACGTCAAAAATTTTATCCTGACCAGTACTTGTAGGGGATAAGGAGTATAAATGACCTACAGCCGATAAAACCGTTATTTTTCTCCCATTTTCCTCAAATTCGTAGTATGGGACTTTTTTATAGCTATTCTTTTTTGAACCCTTGTTCAATGCCTTAGCTATTTTTTCAGATGATTTTGGCTTTTCACAAATAATAACTTCATGCATGGTATCACTCAAAATAACGCTCCAAAACTATTTATATACCATCTAAATAATAACTTGGTAATAATTTATAATATTTTTGTGTTTATTGATTAACTTAAATATAATAATCTTCCTATATTTAAAGCATGTTGCTAACTTTATTTTATTTAAGAGAATTTTTATTAAATATTCAGAGTTAGATTGGATTTAAATAATATATGTTAACGAAATTAATTAATTAAAGACGAAAAACATTTAAAACATTTGCATAAGATTTAATTATTATATTACCTGCTAAAAATTTACAATTTAATTCTTACATAAAAATATTTCTACAAAACTAATCATAAATGATTTATCAGTTTTATCAATTAGAAGAGGATTTTAAATGTTAATTGGCGTTATATCTGACACCCATATACCTGAAAGAGCTTCAAAGATACCTGAAGTTGTTTTTAAGTTTTTTAATGATGTAGATATGATATTACATGCTGGAGATCTGGTTTCACATGAAGTATTTGAAGAACTTCAAAAAATAGCCCCAATAAAGTGTTCACAGGGGAATATGGATAGAGCTTACGGCCTTAAACTACCAAAAAATATTGTTATTGAAGTTGAAGGTATTAAAATCGGTTTAAATCACGGCGAAGTTTATCCTCGTGGAGATACTCAGCAGTTGAAGTATATAGCTCTGGAAAAAGGGGTTGAAGTACTGATTACAGGACATACACACTGGCCCTTTATTGAAGAGGTTGATGGTGTTCTTCTTTTAAATCCCGGAAGTGCTACGGCCCCTAGATTATCAGATCCTTCAATAATGCTGGTAAACATTGAAAATAGAAAATTGGATGCACAAATAATCAAAATTGGAGATTCCACATGCAAGGTCCTTACTTTTAACAGTCAAAAAAAGTAGTTGCTAAACAACCTGAGAGATCTAAAATGGGAAGAAAATGGGAAGCTGAAAAGAAAAGGGAACATTATTATAAGATGGCAAAAAAGGAAAAATACCGATCAAGAGCCTCATTCAAACTACTCCAGCTTAATAAACGTTTTAAAGTAATAAAACCTGGTGATTACGTTGTTGATTTAGGTGCTGCTCCGGGGGGGTGGTCTCAAGTTGCTTTAGATATAGTAGGAGATGGTGGACTTGTTGTGGCAGTTGATCTCCAAAAAATAATACCATTTGAAAATGATAACTTCATTCAGATTACTGGAGATTTTACAGGAAATGATACCATAGAAAAAATGAAAAATGCGCTTAAAATTGATGCAGATGTTATTCTATCAGATGCTTCTCCTAAATTATCTGGAATAAGGGATATTGATCATCTTAAATCAATAGATTTAGCCGAGAATTCCCTTAAAATAGCTGGAAATATTTTAAAGCCCGGTGGTAACATGATTATAAAAGTTTTTCAGGGAGAAGAATTCCAGAACCTGTTAAAAGAGATAAAAAAGAAGTTTAAAGTTGTTAAAACAACTAAACCTCCTTCTTCTAAAAAAGGAAGCATTGAGATGTATATTATAGCCATAAAATTGTTATAATCTATTATAATTTTCAGATTAGTATTACTAATTCACAAAAAAGTGATAATATTATCCTGAATCAACCATATTATCTTATCAATATTTGTTATTATATTATAAGACAAAAAAATTTATTAGTTATTAAAAACAATATAATAACGCATGGAAAGCATGAATGAAGAACTATTTAAAAACTCTTTTTATTTCCTATTAGAAAGCGAGTGCATGCCAAGGGAAACTCTTGTTAAACGCATTAAAGAGTTACCGCGCGACGAACTTGAAGATATGGCTCAAAGAGCCATAAGTCTCGCCCTACGAGAAAGAGAAGCTCGTCACGCTTTGCAAACCAGAATTGACAAGCAATTCCACGAAACACTATATATGGCTTTCTAAAAAGCCATTTATATATTTTTCTTTTTTTTATTTAAAAATCAAATAGTATTATTATACTAAATTTCGGCTTTTACTTTACTCAAGCTGGCTTTAGCTTTTTGCAACTGGGTTTTGGCAATTGTAATTCTATTATTAACTTCTTCTAAGGGCTGATTTGTTGATAAAGCACTTTCAACATCCCCTATAGCGGATTCTGCCTTTACAGCATCAAGTTCAGCAGTTATAAAGTCATTTTTTGCTTTTTTACTGCCTGTTTTATAGACCTGTATTTTAGTATTCTCCAGCTCGGTTTTTAGGGCAGAAAGTTCAGAGTTCAATGCTGCAAGCTCATCGTAAGCAGTTCCAGTATCCACATTAAAATTAAGGGATGAATAAATGCTATACAACCCTATACCGACAAAAAGAGCTATAGCAGCTATTACCATTATTATTCCAAGAAGGGATATAGTCATTGAAGTCGCTTTAAAAAATTTTAACCTGGATCTTTTCATTATGTCACCGTCAGAATGATCTATATATCTTAATTGCCATTTAAGTTAAGATTTAATAATAAATATTTTTAATCTATTTAAATCTTAAGATATTTTCACGGTAAAGATTATTATAGTTATATGATGATATAAATATTGATGGATACAATAACCGAAAAATCAAAAACATCAGTAGCGAAGTTTGAAGACTTTTTCAGCACAGAATACAAAGATTCTGTATTTGAAGCACTAGAAAAATATCCTGATAAACGATCCATAATTGTAGACTATTTACAACTGGAAATGTTCGATCCAGATCTTGCGGATCTGCTAATAGAGAAACCTGAAGAGGTTATTAAGGCTGCACAGAAGGCTATAAAAAACATTGACACCACAAGAAAAAACGCCGACTTACAGGTTAGATTTGAAAATGTGAGTAATAATATCCCTTTAAGAGATCTCAGAAGCAAATACATCGGTAAATTCGTTGCGGTGGATGGAATTGTCAGGAAAACAGATGAGATTCGGCCAAGAATTGTTAATGCGATGTTCGAGTGTAGAAGCTGCATGAGACTTCATGAAGTTCCTCAAAAAAGCAACATCATCAGCGAACCTGCCCTATGCAACGATTGCGGTGGAAGATCGTTCAGATTGCTTCAAGAAGAGTCTGAATTTTTAGATACTCAGAGTACAAAACTTCAGGAGCCTTTAGAAAATTTATCTGGGGGAGAACAGCCCCGGCAAATCCATTTAGTTCTTGAAGATGATCTGGTGGATACCGTCACTCCTGGAGACATTATCAGGATTACAGGGGCGTTGAAAACTGTTCGCGACGAGAAAACAAAACGATTTAAAAATTTTATTTACTGTAATCATATTGAGGCACTTGAACAGGAATTTGAAGAGCTTCAAATAAGCGAAGAGGATGAAAAAGAGATATTAGAACTTGCAAAAGACCCCAACGTTTATAACAAAATTATTAACTCTACAGCACCTTCAATTCAAGGGTATAGAGAGGTAAAAGAAGCTATAGCCCTCCAATTATTTGGAGGTTCTGCAAAGGAGCTTGAAGATAAAACAAGGATCAGAGGTGATATCCACATACTGATTGTAGGGGATCCAGGTATTGGAAAATCCCAGATGCTTAAATATGTTTCGAAACTTGCTCCCCGTGGAATCTACACAAGCGGTAAAGGTACAAGCGGTGTTGGACTGACAGCAGCCGCTGTTAAAGATGATCTTGGCGGATGGTCCCTTGAAGCTGGTGCACTGGTCTTAGGAGACCGTGGTAATGTCTGTGTTGACGAACTTGACAAGATGCGTAGCGAAGATCGTTCTGCAATACACGAAGCCCTGGAACAGCAGACAATTAGTATCGCAAAGGCAGGTATTATGGCTACTTTAAATTCAAGATGTGCCATGCTTGCGGCTGCAAACCCTAAATTTGGAAGATTTGACCGTTATAAATCCATTGCAGAACAGATTAACCTTCCAGCACCTATACTATCAAGATTTGACCTTATATTTGTTGTTGAAGATAAGCCAAACGCAGAAAAAGATAAAAAGCTTGCCGAACATATTTTGAATATACATAAAAGCGCTGAAATACCTTTTGATATTGATCCTGAATTACTCAGAAAATATATTGCATATGCAAGGAAAAATGTTCATCCACAACTCACTCATGGGGCTATAGAAGTCCTTCAGGAGTTCTACGTTGGAATGAGAGGCAGCGCAGAGGACGATGACTCCCCTGTTCCCATAACTGCACGTCAGCTTGAAGCATTGGTGCGTCTTTCTGAAGCCAACTGCAGAATACGGTTAGGGAAGGAAATAACAGCCTTCGATGCTAAAAGAGCTATTAAATTACAGGAGGAATGTCTAAAACAGGTAGGTCTGGATCCAGATACAGGAAAAGTGGATATAGATAAAGTTGAAGGTCGAACACCTAAATCAGACCGAGATAAAGCCAGAGTTCTACTGGATATTGTTAAAGAAATGAGTGATGAATTTGGGGGACGGGTGCCAGTTAGCATACTTACAGACGAGATGTCTGATAGATACAATGTAAGTGAAGACAAAGTAAGACAACTTATTACAAAATTAAAGCAGCAAGGGCTGATATTTGAACCATCAACCGGCTATCTTAAAACAGTGTGATTGATTAAATTCGATCATGTTTTTTAATTTTTAAAAAGGTATATTAATATATGCCTTAATTAAAATATTATTAATTAAAATTATTCACCATTAATTTTATATGTAACTTGATGGAGGTGAAGGAATTATAATTTCTCGCAACATAAGTTACGATTTTACAAATCTCGGATTTGTAATTCCTGAACCACAAAATCAAAATTTGGAGGTAAAAAATGAGCGATTATAATAAACTATTAGATAGGGCAATAGATCAATTACCACAAAAGGTTTTTGAAACTACAAGATTTACTGTGCCCAGGGCATATTCAGTAATTCAGGGGAATAGAACCATAATACAGAACTTCAAAGAAATAGCAGAGGCACTAAACAGAGATCCACAACATTTATTAAAGTTTTTACTCAGAGAATTGGGAACTGCTGGAAATTTAGAAGGTAGCAGAGCCATAATGCAGGGAAAATTTACCCATTACCTCATAAATGACCGAATAGATGATTATGTAAAAAGATTCATCATGTGTCATGAGTGTAACAGGCCGGATACTCGTATTATCAGAGAAGATCGTATTTTCTTACTAAAATGCGAAGCTTGCGGTGCCAAGGCACCATTAAAAACATTGTGAAAGTGGAAACCACTTGTTTCTTTTTATTCACTCAAAAATTATATTAATTTTCGCATTTTGCAAATAAATTCGCAAACGCAAAAAAAAAGTTTACAAAACGTAGGTTTTTTTATACTTTGATTTTTGAGTGTTTATTTAAAAATTGATGGATATTATGTTCTGTACTAGATGTGGAAAAACAGGCGAAGAACTTCTTGACACATTATGCAGGTCCTGTTTTTTAGAAGAATTAATTTTAGCAGAAATACCTGAAGAATTAGAAATCACAGTATGCACACACTGTCAGTCTCGACTTGTAAGCGGGAAATGGTATGAAATGGAGCTTTCAGATGAAGAAATAATCATTAATACCTTAAATAATCATATAAAATTTAGTAGTTATGCCCAAAATGTTGAAATAAGAGTTGAAACTTTGTTAGAGAGAGGATCAATTATTGAATGCATTGTTCATGTTAAGGGGACTGTGCTGGATGAAATTGTTGAGCAGGACTATAAACTAAATGTAAAAATCAACAGAACCGTTTGTCCAGAATGCAGTAAATTTGCATCAGGATACTATGAAGCAGTAATTCAAATAAGGGCAGATAAAAGAAATCCTGATGAAGAAGAAATAATGACCGTTGATTCTATAATCGCAGAAATTATCGATAAAATCTCAAGAAAGAACAAAATGGCCTATATTTCAGAGCGGATCGTGCTTAAAGAAGGTGTTGACTATTACGTTGGTTCTTATAAGGTTGCAAAGCGGCTTTCAAATTCTATAAAAGATAATATGGGAGGGATTATCAAAGAATCACCACGTCTAATGGGCAGAGATAAATCAGGAGGAAAAGACATCTATAGAATCTGGATTTCAGTAAGAATTCCCTTTTTTAAGGTTCGTGACTTTATTAAGTATGAAAGCGTTGTGGGGCAAATTATAAGCATTGGTGGGAAAAAGATCATGTTCAGAGATTTAATTTCAGGTAATCAAATTTCAATCCTGTGGAGAAACTACGATAAAATAACTCCCGCAGCAAAAAAAGAGGATGTAATAGAAACTACTGTTACAGCAAAAACCCCGAATTCAATCCAGATACTTCATCCTGTAACATACGAACCTGTAGACATTGAAATCAACGATGAAATTGCAGATTTAGAAATAGGATCCCGGGTACCTGTAATTCAGATTAATAGTTCACTCTATATTTTGAACTTATTTCACAATATTTAAATTGAATAAAATGTAACTTAAATAAAGATTAAATTAAAAAATATTATCTAATTCTTCAAATTACGTAATAATACATATTTCTGATAATTTACGGTGATATAATGGATATTGATAATAAAATTGACATTATAAAGAGCGGGACGCTTGAAATAATATCCCATGATGAACTTAAAGAAAAACTTCAAAAAGATTCCCCTGTAGCGTATATAGGTTATGAACCTTCGGGGAAATTTCATCTTGGACATGCAATCACCGTTAAAAAAATGATAGACCTTCAGAAGGCAGGGTTCAGGATTAAAATTCTTCTTGCAGACCTTCATGCTTATTTAAATGGAAAAGGGACTCTTGAAGAGATTAAAGAAATTTCAGAATACATGAAGAAGTGTTTTCTTGCTCTGGGATTAACTGATGAGACCGAATTTGTTTTAGGGTCTTCATTCCAGACAGATGAAAATTACACCCTTAAAGTATACGAACTGGCACTTTCAACCACTTTAACACGTGCAAGAAGAAGTATGGCTCAAATTACAAGGAGTAAAAAAGATCATAAAGTTGCTGAAGTTATTTATCCAATAATGCAGGTTATCGATATGTTATTTTTAGATGTTGATTTAGCATTAGGCGGGATGGAACAGCGGAAGATACATATGCTGGCAAGGGAAAATCTGCCCAAAGTTGGGCATCCTGCACCGGTCATAATCCATACCCCTCTTCTCCACGGAACAGACGGCAGTGAAAAGATGTCTTCAAGCATAGAAAACTTCATAGCCATTGATGATTCTCCCGAAGATATAAAAAAGAAGATAAAAAACAGTTACTGTCCAGCAGGAGAAATTGAAGGAAATCCAGTGATAGAGATAGCAAAATATTTTATTTATGATACTCATGATACTTTATTTATTGAGAGACCTCTTAAATTTGGAGGAAATATAGAATTGAATTATGATGAGCTTTTAGAGGCCTATGGAAATGGAAAATTACATCCATTAGATCTTAAAAATGCAGTTACTGCCCATTTAATTAAAATTTTAGAACCCGTAAGAGAATATCTAAAATAATGACTGCTTAAAAATAAATTTAAGTTATTATTATCCAAATAGAGAAAAGGTGATTAAATGAAATATGAAATGAGGATACCTGCAGGAGTTCCAGGTCAAACACTTGCAGAAATTATGGAAAAATTTGATGTAGAGATAAAACAAACTGATTATGGTCCCATTATTTACGGTGAAAAAGAGGATCTTGAAAATGCTCAGGATATAATAATAAGATCTTTAAATGAAAGAATAAACGAACTAGAAGGTAAAAAATAAGTCTTTTAATCCAGTTCATCTGAAATATCATCTATTATATCCTCAACTATATCTTCAATATTATTTTGATCGCTCCATGTACAGAGTTCCGTTCCAGGAACATCTCCTATATCTTCAAATGTACTATCATCGCTCCATGCTCTTTCTAAGTCTTCAGAACAGAATCTCAAATCAGTTTCATGGTTTTCATAAATCACATCCCATGTTTTTGAATTTCTTATTTCCCAGTACCACGCATATATAATTACACATTTTTCTTCATCCATTCCACTGGTTAAATCTTCAGTCAGGCCTTCGCATACCTTTCCTTCTTCTTTATATCCTACAACTAAAGTTTTTCCGCCATCAAGGTCAATATACTTTTCCCAAATGTCTTCAGGACCGTCAACCCTTTTAAGATCAGTATTTATAATTAAATCTGTAAGTTCTTCCTTATTTACCATATCAGTGCTCTCCGTGTTAATAAATAAACTCAAATATTATTTGGAGCATTATTATCGTATAAGATATATGATTAAGATTATACTTAATTTTTATGTAAAAATATTTTTTAAATTAAGGTTAATTAAAACTGTATTAAACACATCTACCTATTTTTGGAGAAATAACCATCTTTATATCTGTGTGCACTTTGTTAACCCCGTTATTGGCATTAATAACAAAGAAATCATTGGATTTTGCAAGTTCCAGATATCTATTCCTGATTTTTTCCAGGAAAGCTTTATTTTCAAAGCTATCATTACCATCACATCTTGAAATTGCCTTTTCAACATCCAAATCAAGTAATATGACTATATCTGGCTTTTTAACAAATTTATTTATCTCATAGAGCCAGTCTTTATAGAATTTCCTGTTTAAATCCTCAACTCCCTGTGGATTTTGATAAGCAATACTTGAATAGAAACATCTATCACTTATTACTGCCTTGCCTGATCCTTCTGCAGCTTTTATTGTTTCCATCAAAATCATGCGGTCTGCAGCAAACAAAAGAGCAAGTGTTTTCTGGAAATTATCCTCTGTAGCTCTTGGATCTTTAAGAATTTCCCTGATCAGTTTACCAGTTGGTGAATTGGTAGGTTCAAAAATCCTTAAAACATCATAACCAAAATCTTTTAGCCATTTTTCAAGAAGAGCTATCTGGGTTGATTTTCCTGATCCATCAATACCTTCTAAACAGATGTACATTTTATCTCCTATTATCTGAAACTGATATATATCAAGGGATTTTGTTAAACATTAAATAGTATTTAATTATAATTCTTTATCTACCTTATTAAAGATATTAAAAAGGAATATTTTTAAAGTTATACCATTTATCTTAACTGGAGAAAATAATGAATCATATTCCCGAGCTTTTAGCACCTGCAGGATCCATGGAAGCACTTAAAGCTGCCGTAAATGCCGGCGCTGATGCTGTTTACCTTGCTGGAAAAAAATTCGGCGCGAGGCATTATGCTGCTAATTTCAATGATAAGAATATAGAAGAAGCAGTAAATTATGCTCATTTAAGAGGCGTAAGGGTTTATGTAACGGTTAATACTCTAATTAAAGACCATGAGCTTAACAAAGTAGCCAGATATCTTCAATTTCTTGATAAAATTGGTGTGGATGCTATTTTAGTACAGGATATTGGAGCTGCAAAACTGGCAAAAAAGGTTGTCCCTGATTTAAATCTTCATACATCCACGCAGATGACCATCCATAACCTTGAAGGGGTTAAATGGGCTTCAGAATTTGGATTCAAACGTGTTGTTCTTTCAAGGGAAATGGAACTATCCCAGATTGAAGAAATAGATGAAAAATCAGAGGGAATTGAGTTTGAAATATTTGCTCATGGAGCATTATGTTACTCTTACTCAGGACAATGTCTTTTATCATCGTTTATAGGGGGTCGAAGCGGAAACAGGGGCATGTGCGCCCAGCCATGTAGGAGAAAGTACAAAATTGTGTGGGGAGAAAAGGATGAATATGGAAGACCTTCAAAATTATCAACAAGCTCTACTAATGACAAATATATACTTTCTACACGTGATCTTTCACTTTACAAGTACTTACCTAAAATTATAGGGTTAAATGTGCGTTCACTTAAAATTGAAGGTAGAATGAGGTCTCCTGAGTACGTGGCTATTGTGGTAAGTACATACAGGAAAGCTCTTGATTCTATCTTAAAGGGAAAATGGAAAGCAGATAAAGAAGATATTAATAAGCTCAAATTTGCCTTTAATCGTGAATTTACCGGTGGATATATTTTGGATTATAAATACAGCAGGTTAATGGGGCGAGATCGTCCTGGAAATCGGGGTGTTTACTCTGGTTCTGTTATTGAATATAATAAAAAAAGCAGGAAAGTATTTGTAGAGATTAAAGGAAGTGTCACGCCTCAAAAAGGTGACGGATTGGTCTTTATATCAAATGACCACAAAAATAAAGAATATGGGATGGTTTTAAATGGAAATCCTGAGATTCGTAAAAATAGGATTAAATTTAACGTTAGTACTCCTTTAAAAAAAGGAACATTCCTTTATATCACTCGAAGTAAAGATCTGATGGATAAAGCCCAAAAAATCATTGATGGAACCTGTGATGATTTAAAAAATCAAATCATGGTTGATCTGAAAATTTTAATTCAAAATGATGGTGCCATTATACTTAAAAGTAAGTTCAATGGAGCTGATGGCCCTTTAAAATTAGAAATGATTTCTGATTTTAAAATGGAAAAAGCAATTAAAAGCCCACTTGATAAAGAAACAATAAAAAAACAAATGACTAAAACTGGTGGAACTCCCTTTAAAATTCAAAATATGAAAATCCATTATCCAGAAAACCTTTTTACGCCGATAAGTAAATTAAATAAGCTTAGAAGAGATTTATTTAAACAAATAGAAAAAAAAATAATTTCTTCATATCTTCCATTCAACCACGAATCTCTAAATTCTAAAAAACCCCCGGATGAAACTTTAAAAATCAGTTCTTCAAAAAGAGGTCTGAAAAAAGTTCCACAATTAGGAGTGTATGTCAATGACCTGAATTCTTTAAAGGGAGCTATTGATGGAGGTTGCAGGCGGATTTATTTTGACCCCTTTATTCAAAATAGCATAAAATGTGAATTAGGGGATTTGGAAATTCAAAAAATTACAGAAACCATATTGAAAGCTAAAGATATTTGTATTTCATCTGAAGCGGATTTTATACTGAAATTACCAAAAATAACTCATGATAGGTATTTAAAAGACATATTAAAGATAGTAAAACAATTATCAGTGATTAATGAATTTATGGTTGATGGAATAGGAGCTGCAAAGGCCCTAATGAATTTAGATGATTCAATTAAATTATATGGATCCTCGGGACTCAACATCTGGAATCATTTATCTGTTAAAGAATTATCCAAACAATTTAAGGGACTTACAATATCACCAGAGCTTTCAAAAAATGAAATTAAATTATTAATCTCAAATATTGAATTTTATACCTCTTTAGAATTACTTGTTCATGGAAACATTGAATCTATAGTCTCTAAAGACTGCATTCCATGTATAAGGAGCATAAAAGAAATAAAAAACAATGATACATTTTTGGGGCTTCAGGATATTAAGAATCGCGTTTTTCCAGTATTGATCGATAGTGAATGTCATACATACATTTTTAACTCAGTTGAATTATGTTTAATTGATCATCTACCATTTATTTCAAAATCAGGCGTGAATAAAATTATTATAGATGCCCGGGGAAGGTCTGAAAAATATGCATATGAAATTAGCTCAATTTATATGGATGCTCTCCAAATAACTGCTAAGGAAAACCTTCATATTAAAAAAAATCTTGATTTATTAAAAAATAAGATAAAAAAGATTTCTCTTGGAGGAATCACCACTGGAAATTTCCTAAAAGGGGTTAAAGAATAATCAGGATCTCTTTTTAAACTTAAAAATAATTTCTCCACTATTCGTATCCTCAGTAGATGTAGATAGCACATATTTACCTTTTAATCCATTTCTAAGCAAGTTTATCAACTTTGAAGGTTTTTCATCCTCTGAATCGGGCTTAATTCTTATTTCCAATTTTATCACCAATCAAAAATGTACAAATATATAATCTGTCCTTACAAATTAAAATATTTAATTAAAGTTTTTAGATATTAAAACAACCAAGCTTTTATCTGAGCTATAACGTAAACAATCGCTATAATTATCAACATAAATGTAGGTAACAGCAAAAGGAACCGAATGGCACTACTTTCCATATCTGAACTAATATAAAATAACAGCATACCACAAATAATATTTCCAATTAAACCTGGAATTAGCTTAAATCCCAACGTATATACAGGATAAGTCAATGTAGCTACAATTAATACAATTATAAGCCGAAATTCTCTATTTAAACTTCAGATTGCTGATAGAGTAAAATCAGTGCAATGATCATTAATACCATCAAGAGAATTTCGATTAACTCCTATTTGTTAATTGATATGATAATTTCAAATATTTTCATGATATTTATTAACTGTTTTAATGTCTTTTTATGATAAATAAATCGTTAAAAAGACAGCATTTACATGGTAATAATCAAATTATAACTTTTAATATCATTCAATAGAGGGTTTTTAGAATTTCTCTCAAAAATATCCAAACATAGGTGACTGCATTATCAATCCAGGATAATTTTTGAGTAATGACTTTTGCTAATTGCATAATAATAAAATTCTAAATACTTATTAATTTCATAAAAATTCTTTATTTAACACATTAAACAATTCCAATCATCCTCAAACCAATATAAGCAAGTATTGCAATGAAAATATAGTTCAATTCTTTTGATGGGAGGATATATGCTGCTTTAGCACCTAATTGTGCCATAGGAATACTTGCAACTGCAAGTAGAACGAATTGAAGTATGTTTATATATCCCAGTGAATATGGGGGCAATCCACCAACTCCTATACCATTGAAAATGTAGGAAATGATACCACCAATTGCTGTAAATACAATTACCAGTGTTGAAGTCCCAATGGCTTTATGGATGTCATATTTCATTATAATTGTCATAAAAGGAACTATTATGAATCCTCCTCCTACTCCAAGCAGTCCTGACATTAAACCAGCAAATAAACCACCTGAAGTATAATAAAAAATACTATCCCTCGGTTTTTCATTTCTTTGTTCATTTTTAGCTGAAATCATTCTGAAGGCAACAATCAACGCCGCAATACCAAAAATAAACGTTAAAATATTCCCCGATATATTGGAAGCAACAGTTCCTCCTATTATTCCGCCAATTATTCCTGTAGCTGATAGATATGCTGCTGGCTTTAGCAAGACTGCATTTTTTCTATAATGACCATAAGCACCACTTAACGCTGTAGGAAGTATCACTGCAAGACTTGTACCTAAAGAAATTCGAATTGCAATAGTCGGATCAATTCCCATTGAAGTTAAAAGCCAGAACTGAACCGGAACCATAACAAATCCTCCCCCAATCCCAAGAAGACCTGAAAGAAATCCTATTCCAGCTCCAGTTATTAATAAAAGTAATATATAAAAAATATAAGATTCCATTTCGTTGTTCCTATTTTTCTCTATTTATAATTTGATTTTATGATAATATTTCTTGATCTTTAACCTAATTTTACTTTTCAGCTCCTACCAAACTATATTTAAACATAATGATATTATATATTGAAAAAAGTTATAATGAAAATTATCCATTAAATAACAAATCTATTTATAAATAAGGAATACAGTTGTCTTGGGAGAAAATAATAATAAAGTACTTTTAAATCAATATAACCAGTATTACTGCCTTAAAGGTGATATAAAGTGGATCTTACAAATATCAAGGGCATCGGTGACAAATTAGCAAAAAAAATCATTGACAGTTTCGGTGGTGAAGATGAATTCAAAACTGCAATCCAAAATTACGAAGTGGACAGGATCGCCAAAATTGATGGCGTAAGCCAATTCAAAGCAATAGAAATAATAAACGCTGCTTTAGGTAATCCCAGGGAAGAATTTTTAAAAACCGGCAGGGCAGTTCAAATTTACGATGATATTATTGCCAGAATCCTTGCTTATTCCAATACAAAATATGGAAAAAACCGGATCCTATTAATTGGCCCCACAAAAGATGGAACAAAAATTCAGCAGAAAATTGATTTTGTAATGAATGCAAAAAAAACCGTTTTAAAGCTTCCCATTAATGAAATAAGCAGTTTACTTAAAAAGGTAAACCCTTCACTTCGCGATAAGCCAAAATACGATCCAGCAAGAGCTATACTTGTAGAATCAAGGGAAGATTACAGACGACTCATGGATATGGATTTGAACAGATATGCAAATATTATCACTGCAGAAGAACTTGAAAATCTTGATGATTATGAATTTGTAATATATATCTTTTCTACAGGTCAAATTGAGCTTGATAACTCGTATAACGTTGCAATGGTAACCAGCGATTCTGTAGAATATGAAATTATTCCAGAAACTGTCCTTTCCTATTTCCACACAAATTACGACTTGCTGTGCAACATCTTAAAAATTAAAAATATTTTAGGGCGCGAATCAGTGATTCCAGAAATTATTGAAATTCTTGATTCTCTTCAGTCATCTGCAGTGGATGAAAGCATTTTTGATGCAAGTGTTGAAGATGCAAAGAAAAAAGCAGACGCTAAACTTGAAGAAAGTATCAAAAAGGTTGATCTTAAAGGGGATGAAGTTTTAGCGTTGATGAATGAAGGAATGCCCGTTAAAATTCAAAGTATATTTGATGATGTTATAAAGGAAGCAAAAAGAGAAATTAAAGAGATTACTGGATGCTCATTCGACCCATTCATACAGAAATATCCCATTGAAATAGACTACCAGGAGCTTGAAAGGGTAAAAAGGCAGCATGCTGCAGAACAGCATCTGAATGCATTTGATAAAAAGGTTAAAGCCGCGTCGCGGCTTTCAGGACTTAAAGAAAGTACAGAAGCAGAAATTCAGGAAATCCTCCATTTCGATTATGAATTTGCACTGGGATGTTTTGCACACTACTACAACCTCAATCCGCCAAATATTGGAGAAAAATTTAATTTTAAAGGTGGAATACACCTTAATTTAGCATTAGAAAATGAAGAGGACATTCAAAAGATTGATTATTCCCTAAAAATTCCTGAAAATGTCGCTCTCTTAACTGGAGCAAACAGCGGTGGTAAAACAACTCTGCTTGAAACCCTCGCCCAGATTTCAATAATGACCCAGATGGGACTTCCAGTTTGTGCAGACGAAGCAACTGTAAAACTCGTAGATGAAGTCTATTTCTTTTCAAAACAAAGATCACTTGACGCTGGGGCATTTGAATCCTTCCTCAACACATTCATGCCTGTTGTAATTACAGACACTACTAAATTAGCATTATTAGACGAATTAGAAGCAATTACTGAGCTTGAAGCTGCCGTTAAAATTATTGCAAGCTTTATAGATCTCCTTAAAGATTCTGATTCCTACGCAGTTATTGTAACCCATATGGCGCGGGAAATAATGAAATATACAGAGGTCAGAGTTGATGGAATTGAAGCTAAGGGCCTCGATGAGAATTACAATCTTATCGTAGATAGGACACCTAAGATAAATTATCTGGCAAAGAGTACGCCTGAATTGATACTGAAAATGATCTATGAGAAGTCTGACGGAAAGTTAAAAGAAATTTATGGGCAGATGCTTGAGAAGTTTTAAATATTTTCCTTTATCAAAAAAAAATCTGTAAAGAAATTTCAATCAAAACTTTTAATAGTAAAAATCAATAAAAATAGGCTTGTGAAGCTCAGTATAATAATACCAACCTACAATGAAGAGGAATATCTTCAAAAACTGCTTGAAAGCATTAAAATTCAATCTTTTACTGATTATGAGATCATTGTAGCGGATGCTAAATCTACTGATAATACAAGAAAAATAGCAGCTTCTTATGGTTGTAAAATTGTAGATGGTGGATTACCCGGTACAGGAAGAAATAACGGCGTAAAAATTGCTAATGGAGAATATTTACTATTTTTAGATGCTGATGTTGTATTAACTGAAGGTTATCTTCAATCTGCAATGGCAGAATTCATAGATAAGGACCTTGATATTGCAATAACCCAAATAGAACCCCTTAGCGATAGTAAAACCGATAAAATATTGCATGATTTAGCTAATTTCTTCATGAAGAGCGTTGAATCTGTAAGACCACACGGAGCCGGCTGTTATGGCATTCTAACCAAAAAGTTGATGCATGAATCAGCTGGTGGATTTGATGAATCCTTTGATTTTGGTGAGGACAGCAATTACATCCATAGAATTGGAAAAATGGGTAATTTTAAAGTTTTAAGGAACCCAAAACTTCTCATTTCCACAAGAAGGCTCCAGAAGGAAGGAATAAAGGATTTGGGTCTTAAATATACAAAGAGTACTTTATACGAATTTTTAGGCAAAAAAATTACTGCAGAACAGCTTGATTATACCTTCGGCCATTCCAAAACCAGAGAAAAAAGAATTATTTACTCTGTATGTGGTGAAGGCATGGGCCATGCAATTAGAAGTTCAGTGGTAATTGATCATCTATTAAAAAAGGGGAATAAGGTCATTGTATTTGCAAGTGGCAGGGCATTTGACTATCTTTCAAAAAAATTTGATAATGTTTACCGTATACACGGTTTTAATACTGTTTACAAAGAAAACGCAGCAAAATACATGGATACTTTCCTTGTTGGTATGAGAAATCTTCCCAGAGACTTTGTAGAAAATTTCAGATTGCTATATAACATTGCCAGGGCATTTAAACCCAACGTTATAGTATCAGATTTTGAAGTTTATTCCAGTTTCTTAAGTAAAATAATGAGGATTCCCCTAATAAGCCTCGATAATATTCATATCATAACCCAGACAGAAATTGAAGTTCCTGATGAATACTTAATTGAAAAAATTGCGGCTTATGGTGTGATTCGTTCATTTATAGTTAATCCTAAAGAGTATATGATTACTACCTATTTTTACCCTCCAGTTAAGCAAAAAAATGTTTCATTATTTCCTCCAATACTGAGGAATGAAATATTAAATTTAAAGCCCCATTATGGTGATAATGTCCTGGTTTATCAGACAAGTACCTCCAATCTTAAAATCATTGAACATCTGAAAAACATCGATGAAAATTTCGTTATATATGGTTACGATATGGAGAAAACGGACGGTAATCTTCAATTTAGGAAATTCAGCGAAGAGGGATTTTTCAGAGATCTGGAATCAGCCAGGGCAATAATTTCCAATGGAGGATTTACTCTGCTAAGTGAGGCAATCTATCTTGGAAAGCCTGTGTTGAGTATTCCTGTAAAAAAACAGTTTGAACAAATAGTTAATGCTTTATACCTTGAAAGGTTAGGATATGGCGAATTCCATGAAGATATAGATGAGAAAATAATTAAAAAATTCTTATCACGGCTTGAAATCTATAGAAAGGCATTGAACAATTACAAATACGAAGGAAATAAAAAGGTCTTTAAAGCATTGGATAATAACATTGAAAAATATTCAAAAAAATATAAAATAACTCCAGATTCAAGCGATTATCTACATATTAATAAAAAGTTGATGGATCAAAGTTAATTCTTAATTTAATCAAATATAATATTGAAGAACTTCTTTTCCCAGATACGGCGGGCAGCTTTTTAGACACTTACTTCCACCTTAGAGATTTCGATTTTTTTACCCAGTCTTTCTGCTTCCTGACTGAGCACCTCTAAGACAGTTTCTATAGCTATTTTCACATTTTTAATTGCTTCTTCCTTTGATTCTCCCTGACTAATGGCGCCTGGTAATTAGAGGCATTGTGCAGAGTAGCCACCTTCTTCTTCCTTCTCCAGGATTATTGTATACTTCTTAACTAAATTTATGTTGATTTTTATATATAGTTCTTTACTAATCTTTT
>DAVZ01000013.1 GCA_002505765.1 Methanobacterium sp. UBA176
TATTAAGTCAAAAATATTTCAATAAATCTGCTTAACCCCCAATAACTTTACAACCCCTTTAATAATATTAGCTGCGTTTATTAAAAATTTATTTTTTCGAAGCATTTATGATGTCGTGCTGGCGCTGCTTTTTTCTCATTTCTCTTCTTCCAATGTCAACTTTTCACCCTAAAGTTGTTATTAACTATTTATTATTAGCTGGCTAAAAAAAATGTTTTTTTTTACTATGTCAAAAAGCATTTGAAATGCTATTTGAGCATAATAACTTTTAATAAGAAAAATATGTTGAATTAATATTTCTTTTTTAATTTTAACACTATTATTTGAGGAGGTGCAAAAAATCTTGCAGGTAATATGGAAGTACCAATACCATTACTTATTACTAAAGTAGTATTTCCCATATTTTTTACACCTGTTCTAAATTTCTGCCCATATTTTGAATGAACATTAGGAGCCAAAATACCGAAAAAAGTAATTTGTCCTCCATGGGTATGCCCGGAAAGCATTAAATCTATTTTTGATTTGGTGGTTGCATATGGAAAGAAATCAGGATTATGTGATAATAAAATTACAAAGTCATTTTCAGTAGCATTGCCAACCGCTGTCCTGGAGTTTTGAGAATCTGTTAGAAAATCACCAACACCCCCAATCCGGATTTCTGAGCCATTCTTTTTTATCCAGAGGCCGTCATTTTTTATATAAATGATTCCAGCATCTGACATGGCTTTAATTGTTGCTTTTTTAGGATCATTATTTCCTAATACACCATAAACTCCTAAAGGAGCATCAAGCTTAGATAATTCGGAAAAGCTGGAGTTTAAGTATCTGGAATCGTTATTAACATAATCTCCTCCTAAAAGAATTAAGTCAGGTTTCATTGCATTTACATGATTTACAAGTTCCTCTGTCCTTTCACTGTCAAAAAATGGCCAGGAAGCTTGATGGATATCTGATAAAAATACAATTTTTGTACCATCAAATTCAGCCGGAATTTGATTGGACTCCATTACAATTTCCTTAGTTTCTATGTGATATGGCTCAATTAAGCTGTAGATCATGCAGGAAATCATAATAACAAAAAGGATTATAACCACTTTTTTTAGCATAGTGTACCTCTGGAATTAAATGCATATTTATTGATTTAATTGAATTTTATTAAGTCTTTAAATATATGGATTGATAATATAAACTTTACTATTAAGGTAAAGTAAATAATGATAAACAAATTGAATTATAGAAAGGGCATTAAACAGAAACAAATTTTTAAGTTAAACAAAGGAAATACTTTTATAAAGCAATCCGAAATTTAGATTTAATCAGATTGGTGAATCTATGATAAGGGACCTTTTAATAGATAAGAAATTATTTGAAAATATTCGAGAAAAAGTTTTAAAAGAAGGAGATGAGGAGTTAATTAAGAGAAATTCTCTTGAAAATGCAGTTTTAAAGAAATTAAGAAAGAAAAGGTCCTTAAAAAAATACAAAAAAATGGGGATAAGGAAATCTGACCTTAAAGAAATAATAGAACTTGCAGATATTGTCAGTTTAGAGCTTTTTGGCGGTCCTTCAGATTACCAGATCATAAATGAACATCCGGAGTGGTGCAGCCACTGCGGTACATGCTGTAGGGAATCTTCACCTATATTTATCCATAAAGATGAAATTAATGCTATTCTTACATTTAAATCAGATTTAAAAGACGATATTGTAAAAAACAGGGATTATGAAGAACATTTTATGTTTAAAAAGGACTTACCATGTAGATTCCATGATTTTGAAGCTAATAGATGTAAAATATATGATGTTAGGCCCCAGGTCTGCAGAACTTATCCCCTGGTTTTGGTTGGGGATGATGATAAATCAGGTTATGTCATTGATTTACGCCATAAATGTGATTATTCAATTCATCTTGTTTTAGAAAAATCAATAATTCTGTTTGACGAGGCTATAAGGCGTCTTGAGACTTAATAAGACTTTTAGGAATATTAACAAATTTTGAAACTATAGTGGTGAATTTGTTTTCAAAAAAGATCTGTGCCTTAAAAGACCTGGATATTACCAATTAGCATATTAGTGGGAAATATTAATGTTCTGGATGACTAAAAGGCAATATTTAAATAGAAGTAAAAAAAGTTTAATGAAACTGGAGCTTTGCTCAGTTTATTAGAGACCATCATTTTAAAAGCAGTGGAAGGGAAAATGGCAATGATGAAGCTTTAAAAAGATCAAGAATATCTGTAAAATTTAGAATCCATTTTTTCAGAATTTGAAAAGAACGAAACGCCATCTAAATGCAATTCATTAAAACAGAGAATTTTAAGCTCTTATTACACTATATGAGGTCATAATTGCTTTTTATGACTCTTTGGCCGCTTTAGGAAATGAAAGAAAATCACTGCTTAAATTAAAAGATCAAAAGATCATTTGGAAAAATTCAGAGAACATTTTCTTGTTATTGTTAGGGAGGTTAATTTCCTTTTATTAAAAAAGTGTAAATTAAAAAGAGGTGATTAGTATAAGAATTATTCTAAACTCTCACAAATCTCAACAGCCTTCTTTGCGGCAGCTTCCATTGAAGTTTCAAATGAAATACCTGCTTCAGTTAAAATACGCTGACCTTCTTCTTCGTTTGTCCCTGTAAGTCTAATAACAAGTGGAACTTTACTCTCAGCACTATTTAAAACATCTATAACTCCATTTGCGACATCATCTGCTCTTGTTATCCCACCAAGCACATTTAAAAAGATTACTTTGACATTCGGCTCACTGATCACCAGATTTATTGCTCTGGCAATATTCTGCTGTGATGCTCCACCACCTATATCTAAAAATGTGGCTGGTTTTCCGCTATAGAGGTTTATCATGTCCATTCCTGTCAATGTAAGACCTGCACCATTTCCTATCACTGCAATATTGCCATCAAGAGTAACATATGCAAATTCATTTTTTTGAGTTTCTTCAAGATTTACGAACTCTTTATGTCTCCAAAGAGCATCATCATCAATTTCAAGTTTTGCATCGGCTGCAATAAGCCCTTCAGGAGTTAAAACAAGGGGATTGATTTCTGCAATACTGGCATCGTAATTTTTAAACACTTTGAACAATTTAATGATAAATCCACTCATTTTTGAAATCATCTGGTTTGGAATGCCCATTTTCAGGGCTATTTCACGGGCCTCATAGGGCATAAATTCGTCAAGAGGATTCACATGATATTTAACTATTTTATCAGGAGTTTTCCTGGCTACTTCTTCAATATCAACTCCTCCTTCAGTACTTGCCATTACGAGTGGTTTTTTAGCAGATCTATCCATGACCACGCTTAAATAAAATTCTGATTGGACGTTGATTTTTTCTTCAACAAGCACCTTATTGACAGTTTCTCCTTTGATATCCATGCCAAAAAGCTCTTTTGCGATGTTTCCTGCATCCTGGGGATTATCTGCAAATTTTATTCCTCCAGCTTTACCTCTGCCGCCAACAAGAACCTGAGACTTTAAGGCAACAGGTTTATTAATTTTTTCTGCTGCCTTGTGGACCTCCTTTTCATTCAAAGCGAGGTAATTTTCTGGTACAGGAATACCCTCCCGTTTGAATATTTCTTTTGCCTTGTATTCAAAAAATTTCAACTTTCTATCTCCCATCTATAAGATCCATGCCTGCTTCAAACGCAGCGATGTTTTTAGCTTCTGTTCCAGGCGGAACGCTTTCAGTTATGGCTTTTCTTGCAGCTTCCTCTGATATAACTTTGGTTGCCTTTGTTATAGCACCGATCATTACAATATTGGCCACAATACCTAATCCAATTTTTTCTACTGCAGTTTTTGTTGCCGAAGCTTTAAAATAATTGATGTTATGTTTTTCTACAAATGGAAGTATCTCTTCTTCTTTAATCATATCAGGATCAACTATTAATATACCACCGTTTTTAAGTCCGTCTAAATAGGTTATTAAGGCTTCATGAGACATAGCAACGAAAATATCTGGAAGCTGAACTTTAGGATAATCTATCTCGCTATCACTTATTACCACTTCTGTTCTTGAAGCTCCACCCCTTGCTTCTGGACCATATGACTGTGTTTGAACGGCGAATAGGTTATCATGGACGGATGCTGCCCTTCCAATAACAATTCCTGCAAGAATAATCCCCTGTCCGCCAAATCCTGCAATTCTAATCTCTTTTCTCAATTTAAACCCTCTTCTGGTTATTTGATAAGTTTATCTAATGAAATATATCAGCTTTTTCATAAATCAGTTTTATAGGCTGATTTAATAGCATCTATCAATCCCTTTTCAGATTTCTCGTTTACCTGTTCACATAGCATTTCTGAAAATTCAGGCCAGTTTCTATTTACAAAATCGCCTAAAATAATCTTTCCTTCAAGTTCTTCCTCACTCATTTTTTTAGCTTTCTTTTTAACAACGCTATGTGTTTTCATATATTTCATCATTTCCACAGCAGAACGCATTCTATTCTTTCTACCGAAATAGGTGGGGCACTGAGAAATAACTTCAATAAATGAGAATCCTTTATTTTGAAGACCCTTTTTAATAGCGTTGGAAAGCGGTAATGGATGTACAGTTGTCCATCTGGATACATAGGTTGCACCAGCACCGCTTACAAGTTTGGCTAAATCAAAAGGAGCTTCAAGCGCTCCATAAGGTGTTGTACTTGCGAAACTACCCTTTGGAGATGTTGGGCTTATCTGCCCCCCGGTCATACCATAAATACTGTTGTTTACACAAATAACAGTTAAATCTAAATTCCTTCTGGCTGCATGAATCAAGTGGTTACCACCTATAGCTGCAGCATCGCCATCTCCAGTGAACACAACAACATCCATATCAGGATTTCCCAATTTAACTCCAGTTGCAAATGCAATGGGCCTACCGTGTGTTGTATGAAGAGAATCGCATTTAATATATCCAGGGATTCTTGAGGAACATCCAATTCCAGAAACCATAGAAATATTATCAAGGCTTAATTCAGCCATTTCCATGGCGTTGAAGAAAGTGTTAATCACAGTCCCATTTCCACATCCAGCACAGAAAATAGTGGGTATTCTTTCTTTTCTTAAGTAGTTCATAAAACCACTTACTTTTGGTTTATTACTCATTTATCTGTCTCCTTTAAGAATTAATCATTTCTGGCATTTATATATCATTTCCAGGAATTCTTCAGGTCGATGTATTTGTCCACCAATTTTTGGAAGTAAACTAACTTCAGCATCACTTTTTACAACCCTTTCCACTTCATAAACCATCTGGCCAAGATTCATCTCCGCAACGATGATATCGCTGGCCTGTTGAGCTGCAGATCTAATTATTTCTTCTGGAAAAGGCCATACAATCTCTAATTTAATGTGTCCTGCTTTTATACCTTTTTCTCGTGCGTTTTTTACTGCAGTGATGGCTGATCTGGAGGGAGCACCATAAGAAACCACAATTATATCAGCATCTTCAGTGTAAAGCTCTTTCACTCTGGTTAATTCGCCCCTATGGTTGAGTATTTTGTTACAAAGCCTTTTTACCAGTTTTGTATGAGTTTCTGGATTTGAAGCATCAGGATAACCCCTTTCATCATGAGTAAGTCCTGTTACATGTATTTTATATCCCGCTCCAAATGGCGGCATTGGTGAAACTCCATCAGGCTCTGCTTTATATGGTAAAAATGTTTCAGGCCCTTCTTCAGGCATTTTTCTTGCTATAATCTCAACTTTATCGGGAATGTTGATTTTTTCCCTCATATGCCCTATAATTTCATCGCTTAAAACTATAACTGGAACTCTGTACTTTTCTGCCAGATTAAAAGCTTCCACAGTAAAATCAAAACATTCCTGAACTGATGATGGTACAAGGGCTATAATTTCATAATCTCCATGGGACCCCCATCTTGCCTGCATCATATCGCTTTGAGAGGCCATTGTTGGCTGTGCTGTAGAAGGTGAACCTCTTTGTACATCTACAATAACCAGAGGAGTTTCTGTCATGGCAGCGTAACCTATATGCTCCTGCATCAGGGAAAAACCTGGCCCTGATGTTGCAGTCATTCCTTTTACACCAGCCCAAGCAGCTCCTATAACTGCTCCGAGTGCAGAAATTTCATCTTCCATCTGTATAAACGTTCCGCCTTCTTTTGGTAGAATTATTGCAGCATCCTCGGCAACTTCAGTAGAGGGGGTTATTGGATAACCTGCAAAAAATTTGCATCCTGCTTTAATAGCTCCCCTGGCACATGCTTCATTTCCCTGTATAAAAAAACGCGTTATATTCATTTATAGTTCTCCTATTCGTGATCTTCTTCTACAGTTATGGCCAGATCTGGGCATAAAATAGCACAAAGGTTGCATTTTTTACATTCCTCTATATTTACTGGAACTGGTAGGTAAACTCCTTTTCTATTTAGAGTCTTTGACGGTTCATAAACATTTTTACGGCAAAATTCTGTGCATATGTCGCACCCTTTACATAGATTCTGATCTATTTTTATCATGATATCCCTTTCTTTATTGAATAGTAATCTTATTATGTATCTGAGTTATATAAATATAATGATTAATACTGATAAATACTATTTCTTGAAACAAACACAGTAACCAGATTTTGTTTTATACACCGAAAGATCTCCACTTGAAACAAAATCATGTATAATACCTGCAATATCAACGTAAAAAAACCATTCTCCTGTTTCTTCATGAACCAAAGCAATTAGCATTTCTAAATAGTCTTGAAGGGGCTGGCACAATATGGAATTTGATTCTTCAACTTTACTTTTCACAATTTCATGCATCCTAACTTCATCTAATTCGTTATCAGATGGTTTAAGGTCCTTCCAAACATCTGCACATCTTACAGCAAACTTAAGATCTTCATATCTTTTAATACGGTTCATTCTTCACCTTCTAAAGGACTCCAGGGTTCAATTCTTTGTTCTATCAATATGAGCATCAACGGATAATTAAATTCATGAACAACCTATTTAAAAGGCCAACAAAAATTTATTTTTATGGCCTGAGAAATCTTAGATATTGATGTTCAGGAAACCCTCAAAACCCTACGGATTGGGGGTGGTAAAACTTCCAGTTTTTCAGGCTACATTTTCTTCAACTCTAAGATTCTCCGAATTTTGAGTGGATTGATAAAATTTAATCCACATCATCTACAAACATCAAAGGATAATTAAGCTCATCTATAAATTTCATTCTTATAACTGCTTTTTTGTGGTTATATTTTGAAACGATCATAACGTTCATCATTTCCCCACTTAAGGAGGTGTATTCAAATTCGCTTTTGGTGTCTTCAAGTATTTTTTTGTCTATTTCCACATTTACTTCTTCTATGCATGGTTGTAGTTCCATTGCTTCTTTTATAGATTTTTCAAGCACAGAAGCACTCTCGACACTTACAGGGGTTCCTACAAATTGGTGAAATAGAGCACCCATGGTAATTGCACCTTCAAATATTGCCCTTTCTCTATCTGAAATTTTACTAAAGAAATTTTTATCAACATCCATTAAATCACCGGTTTTAAGGTGTTCAGCTTCCAAAAAAGCTGTTTAAACTTGAAAGATATGAACTTATATGATCTGCAGGAATGGGAAAAAAATATGCAAAGAGTAAAAATAAGGTCAATGCAATTGTTGTTATGAATAATATTATTTTATCTTCTTTAACAGGATAGGCATAATTTAATATAAGGCCAATGGCCAGGAATAAAGTTATAAATATGAATGCATAGGGTTTTTTAGAAGTATCCTCTTTTCTGGTTACCTGAAATGGGTTTATCTTAGTTTGATTTGCCTGTATAATCAGTCTCTCTTTACTTGAACCCAAAGGATAGCAGGTGATCAAAAAAAGTTTTTTTCCCTGATCTACTGACATTCTATAGGATGCAGGCACAATAAATGATTTTTCTACCGTATATTCAACATTACCTATTTTTGGCCAGGATACAGTTATTTTATCTCCTTTTTTAAGTTTATCCAGGTTTAAAAAAGGAGAACCATAGAAGGTTCTATGCCCAAATAGTATAGTTGTACCAAATCCTGGTTTAGCAGATTTGGGTTCGTAATATATGCCATGGGATATTGATTTATTGTTAATACTTTGATCAATGTTTATTTTGGGTATTATCAAATATGGAATGTCTGTTTTGTTTTCCACTACAATTTCTGCAGATGAATAGTAGCTTACTTCCACTAAAAAATAAAGGGAGATAATAATTAGCCCTAATATAACGAAAAGTGTTGAGAATTTCATGTAGTATATATTATTGTGTGTAGTTGTATTAAATTTATCTTGAGTTATATTTGGTTTTTATCTCAGGAATCTGGCATAAATTACGCTTCCAGCAGCTATGATGCCTCCTATTACAAATAAGCCGTATGGAACTCCAGCCTCCTTAGTAGGCACTGATGGAGTTTCTGCTGCACTTGTTTCTGGAACTGATGATGAAAATGTCCCTGTTGTTGAATAAGAACTGGATTTAGATGCTGGCCAGACATAGGTATAGGTAATCCCTTTATCTCCACCTGCAGGTATAGTAACATCCCATGCAGCGATATTTCCATTCCACATTAATTCATTATCTATAAATGTTCTTTTTGGATTACTGTATACAAGTTTTGAGTTAAGTGGCACAATTGGGGCCCTTATTATCCCTGAAACTGAATGTGAATCTGTATTTATAAGTAATAAACAGAATTTGCCCCGCCAATATTGGAGGTCTAAATTAGTATTAAGCATTTCAATTTCATTTGGCCAGAACCATGAAGAGTAAATTCCAGGATCAGGAATTATCGGCCAGTAGTTATTTGGCTGTGAAGCTTGATTTAATATAACAAAAGTCAATGGTTCTGTGGTTGAATTTCTAACAGCTCTAAGTTTGAATTTCACAGTTTTTGTTTCTCCTGGTTGGATTTTCCATCCCCAATCGCCACCTAATTCAGGAGAAACAGCATCAACCATTTTAACTGCAGGAGGATCTGTCCAATCAATTACCCAGTTAATTGGAGAATCTAAAGTATCAGTGTATCTTTGACTTATTTTAAAGTACTGAACGTGATCATTGTTGTTCTTTATTCTAACAGTTATTACTGAGGTTAGATCCGTCATATATACGCTTACATTACTTGGTGTTATCCATGTTTCTGCTCCATAGGCAACATTATTGTTGAGAGCTGTATATGAAGCCCCTAATAATGCCACCAATACTATTATTCCAACACATAATTTATTTAGATCCATCAAATCCCCTTTTTTTTGATTTAATTCCATCCCTTTAGATTTATCCGTATATGGCTTTAAGCTCTCTAATCATCCAATCTGGAGCTTGTTGAGTTGGAACAGTCAGTATTACATTATTCATGTTCCTTATAAGGAATATAGCGTCATCTCGCGGAACTTCAAGTAATAAAAGGTACTGTGCATCAAGCTCTCCAAGGTTTGAGGTTCTCTCAAAGTCTGATAATCTCCAACCATATGATATCAGGGTATTACTTACCACATCTTCATCCCAGTTCCTTGATGCTGCTGCTCTTAAAAGTTGTTCCACATCACTTGATGCAGCTTCACTTTGTGAGCTACTTTGAATTATCTGGTTTATAGCAACATCTTGTGCGTGTGTCCGGTTAGCTGTTATAACACCACTATCTCTTGCCCTCAAGATAGCAAGAACGGTTGCTCCGCTTATATTAGGAGTACTTTCGTTCTTTACCTCTGTTTCTGTCTGGTTTGTCTGATTTTGGTTTTGAGGTTCTGTAGCATTCAATAAATAAACATCAACGCTGTTACCAACGTTAATTAGACCACCTGCTGCCTGTAACCTGGAAATAATTATGGGTATGGCAACAGTGTCTGGGGTTCTAATCACCATATTAGACAGTACACTGGCATCTGCTTCGTTTACCAATGTTTGGGCATCACCAACTTTTACTATTACATTCTTTTGTCCAGTAGCAGCATAGGTAATCATAACTCTATTATAGGGATCCTTTTTTTGATTAATCTGTTGATTCTGGTATTCTCTCCAGGCCTGTGTGGCTGGACCCAGTACGTCAACTGCAAGTGCCTGATCTGGCGTAACTGCACCATCTATTTCGGCTAAAAGCAGTGTTTTTCTTGGATCTAAAGCTAGAGGTCCTGTAAAGTAGGTATTAACCTCATCAATCTTAATCTGTTTTGCATTTCCTAAAGCATCCTGGTAAGGTGCGTAAACTAAAAAATAATATCCTGCGGCAACAATTATAATGAGTATAAGTCCAAAAACAGCAGCACCAATAAGTGTTCTTTGATCGTCTTCAGGAATTTTTCTTCCAAAACCTCCCATTGCAGGCATTCCAGGCCTTCTTCTGCTATCGGGTTTCTTATCTGGGGGTCTTAACCTTGGTTTATCTCCGGCTTTGGGTGTAGGCTTAGGCATTGGCCTTGGCATTTTCCTTTCAGGAGGAGCTTTTTTCTCTTCTTTTTTGGTATCTTTATCTTTCTTAACCTTTCCCACCATTTCTTTCAGACGACCTTTAACTTCAGAATCATCCTTTTTATTATTTTTACTCCTAAGGTCAGGTGTATCTTTATCATTTTTCTTTTTTCCAAGTATTTTATCTAACATTTGGACCACTTCTAAAGAATCTAATATATAATTCTATAATTGGTACAGCCAATAAGTATAGTAGCACAATAACAAATAAAAGCTTTACGGGAAAACTTGCAACATAGGATATAATTTTTTGGGGTAAAAGTGTCGCAAGGAGTAATATTCCACCCACAAATAGTATTCTGGTATCCTTAATTTTTGGATATTTGAATGTGCTTATCATCAGTAAAGATACAAGTATCATTATAATCAGTGCCAGATATTCTGTGAAAAAACCTGAAAGATAAAAAGTTCCCAGTATTAAGGCCGCTGTAGGAATGGGTAAGCCAATAAATTTATCTTTATATAAATCTGCTGTCACGTTGAACCTGGACAGTCTCAATATCCCGCAAATTACTACTAAAAGAGCAACAGCCACATTAAAATAGGTTATTCCATATTGCATGCATGAAATATAAAGTAGCATTGCTGGAGCGACTCCAAAAGACACAATATCAGATAAGGAATCCATATTTCTTCCAAATCCACATTCATCTTCTCTATCTATTTTCCTTGCAACCCATCCGTCTACTGAATCAAAAATGACTGCAATTAACATAAATTTGGCTGCAAAAACTAGGTTACCCATTGATGCCATTAAGATGGACAAAAAACCGGATGATGCATTGGCAATAGAAAATAGATCTGCAATGGATGTATAGGATCTGATATTCATGGTATAACTCCAATGAATCTAATGGATACAAAGTATTAAATATACTTTTAGTAAAAAGAACTTAATTTTTGTGTATTTTAGTACAATTTGAGTTAGCGATCCCTATTATCCATTCTTGTCATTTCTGCAATCACAGTTTCTCCAGCCTTTGGTTTGTCCCCTTCTTTAACCATTAATTTACAGTTTTCATGGGGTAATATGAGGTCTACCCGCGATCCAAACCTTATCATCCCGATTCTATCGCCTATATGAACTTCATCGCCTTCTTTAACATACTGGACTATACGCCTGGCCACAAAGCCAGCAATCTGAATAGTACCAATTTTTCCATATTCTGATTCAATGACTATTAAATTCTTTTCATTCACTGTTTCTATGTCTCCAAAGGCCATTTTAAATTTTCCAGGACAATATTTTGTCTTTATAATCTTTCCAGAAACAGGAACTCTGTTAACATGTACATCAAATGGAGACATAAAGGTGCTTACACGAATTCCAATTTCTCCTTTCTCCAGTATATGTTCCATTAAAGTATCAGTTGCTTTTACAATTTCTATTTTGTCTATTTTTCCTTTTAGGATTCTTCCATCGGCCGGAGCAACCACCACGTCTTTATCTTGAGGAACTTTTCTATTTGGATCCCTGAAAAACTGCATAATAAAAGCAATGAATGAAAATATTATAAAGCTCAATAGAACATATCCAAATAAAAATGGTAAGATTGATAAAGTCAATAATATCCCTGCTTTTTTTAAAGTTCCCTTAACGAACATGCAAATCACGGATTTAGGGTTTTAATTAGTTTAATTTAGTTTTAATGGTTAATGGAGCATATATTCGCGTTTTTATGAATTCTAATTAAACATCTGATATGTTTTTAAACATTACAGATTTCATTAAAAAAACAAAACATTTAAACATCTTTTCATATTAGATGAATCCATATAATATTTGTTTTTAATTCATAATTAGATATATATTTTTATTTTCATATTAGCAATTTATAAAAGTTTATATAATTATCAATCTTAATAATTGTCATAAATATATAGAATTATTTCAATGTCTTTTTACAAAATACTATTTATATATCATGTTGTATAAGACTTATGAAATCAATAGAAAATAGAAAAATTCTAGCTCATAGAATGAAGACGTGTTATTGATGATAGAGAATAAAATTAAAACATTAAGAAAAGCTGCAAAAGTTTCTACAATGCAGGATTCGGATAAGATATGGTGTGTAATAGCAGGCAATGAAGATATGGTTAATACAATTGCCTATGAATCCATACTGGATAAAGATAGAGTTAGTATCCTTTTTAGAGAACATGTCACTTCAAGAGAGTCATTCGTAACTAAAAAATTTGATTTTATAATGTTACATGGTGATACAGATAAAATAAGAGATTTAAGTTTAATATCTAAGGAAAATGGAGGAGCTTACCTTAAAATAGCTCCTTATTATGCCAGGGAAGAATCAAATTTAATATTGATTGTAGGACCAGAGGATAATATTAAAAAGTTTCTGGGGGATATTGAAAAAAGCAGTGTAGAAGCATCATTTATTTTAGAAGATAAAACCACAGGTTTTATAGATTCTGATGTTTATATAACTAAGTGGATGCCCATGTTTATTAGAAATATCACTGATCCATTATTTAAAATGGCAGATGTTGCTCTCTCCACGGTTTTAATATCCAGTGATGAAAAAAATATTAACAAAATCAAAGAAATTGCAGATTTAAATAAAATATTCGTAATAAGATTTAAAGATGTTATAAAGGAGGAATAACATGCGTCTTTTTGGAAAAAAGAAAGAAGAAGAGGAAGTAAGGAAGGAGGGAATTGCAAATACCTTAGGAATTGATTTAGGAACGCTTAATACTGTTGTTGCAAAACCATCAGGAGATAAATTTGATCTGTACAAAATCCCTTCTGTAGTGGCTGTAAAAAAAGAAGATTCATCATACGTGCTTGCAGTAGGTGATGATGCAAAATCAATGCTTGGAAGAACTCCAGAGGATATTGTAGCAGTAAGACCGTTAAGAAAGGGAGTTATAGAAAGCGTGGCCCAGGCAGAGGCACTTTTAATATATGCTATGGACAGAGGAGCAGGAGATTCAATGGATAACATTGATAGAATAGTTATTGGTATTCCTGGTGATGCATCAGAAGTAGAAAAAAATGCAGTTGAAGAAATAGGTAGAAAAGCAGGGGCAAGTTTTGTTTTAGTTATTAGTGAAGGGCTTGCAGCAGCAATAGGTGCAGGTTTACCAATTGCAGAGGCATCAGGCACAATGGTAATCGACATTGGTGCTGGGTCAAGTGATATAGTGGTTATATCCCTTGGAGGAATTACAGATATAGAAACAGTGAGACTTGGCGGAGATAATATTGATGATAACATTGTGGATAGGGTTAAAGAAATGTACAATGTTGAAATAGGAATTCACGAAGCAGAAAAAGCTAAAATAGAAATAGGAATGGTTAATTCTGGTTCAGATATTGAAATAACAAAAACCACAGTAATTGGAAAGGATATGGAGACCAACAAACCTAAAGAGGTAGAAATTGATTCCAACCTTGTTGCTGAAGCTGCAGAACCAGTAATAGCAAAACTTATTGAAGCACTGGCACGTATACTTGAAAGAATGTCACCAGAACTCATTTCCGGTGTTTACAAGGAAACTATAGTTGTAGGTGGAACTTCACAATTAAGGGGTCTTAAAGAAAGAATTTATGAAGAAGTGGGAATCCCTGTTGAAATTTCAGACGACCCTATGACTGTTGTTGCAAAAGGGGCTGCAATCGTTGCTGCAGAACCAAGGGCACTTGAGCCAGAAGTACGTTTAAAAGCAATGAAATAAGCAATATATTCAATTATCAGCCATAAGAATGATAAATTATGGCTAATTTTCTTTTTAAAACTTTTTTTACTTTTTAGGTAGCATGAAAGTAATAGGCATAGACGAGGCGGGAAGAGGGCCTGTAATTGGACCTCTTGTTGTATGTGGAGTTACGATTGAAGAAGAAAAGCTTGAAAAGCTTGAAAGACTTAAATTAAAGGATTCAAAAAGTTTAACTCCAGGAAGAAGGAAAGTAATGGCAAGAAGGATAAATAAAATAGCCCAATGCCATACAGTGCATATTCAAGCCAGAGACATAGATAATTTAAGAGCTAAAGACATTAATTTAAACGAAATTGAAAAAATAGCCATTAAAAAGGTTATTGCTGTTTCTAACCCTGATATGGCGTATATTGACTGTCTTGATATAAAGCCTCAAAGATTTTGTAAGGAAATGGAGAATTTTAGAAATGATCTCAAGGTCATAGCTGAGCATAAAGCTGAAGATAAGTATCCTATTGTTGCTGCAGCCTCCATAGTTGCTAAAGTTGAACGAGACATTGAAATTGAGAAAATAAGGAAAGAATACAGAGATGTAGGTTCCGGTTACCCAAGCGATCCCAAAACAATAGCATTTTTAAAGCGTTTTTCCTATGAAAATTTACCTCAATTTGTTAGAAAATCGTGGGCCACTGTGAAAAAGAATCATAAGTAATTTAATAATTGAAAATGAATTATTTATTAAGATACAGAATAAATATTATTTAAATCAGTTAAACAGTAAATAATCTTTAACTATTAAGTACCGTAATAAGGACTGATATGTAATGATATATGAATTTCTAAGCAGCACTTTAGGCACCATACTGGAGATGTTTAAAAGTGGAGGAGTCATAACTTATATAATAGCCATTATAGGCATATACGGCTTCATAACTTCGATTGAAAAGGTACATTATTTAAGGAAAATATCCAAAATTTCCCCTCCTTTTATTATGGGAACTGTAAATGATGCAATGGAAAAGGGAGGGTCTCTTGAAGCCTTAAAATCAATTGGTAAGTATAAGAACCCTATTTCTAAAATAATCTCTGAAGCATTAAAAATAGGTTATAGAAATAAGATAGAAGTTGAAGACGCTATGGAACGTGTTTTTATTGTGGAAATAGGTAAAATGAACAGGGGTTTAGGCACCATAAAGATGATAATTGAAATAGCTCCTCTTTTAGGGCTTATAGGAACGGTTCTCGGTATGTGGTATACTTTTAAAGCGCTTGGTGTCGATGCTAGCCCTACTGCTATGGCGGGAGGGATTTATATAGCTTTAATCACTACTATAGCAGGACTTACAGTTGCAATAGCTTTACTTCCGCTTTATTCTAATATAACAAGCAGAATAGAAGATGAGATGGATAAAATAGAGATTGCCAAGAAAATGACCAACTGGAGAACTGCAGTTATGCGTATAAAGGTAGAAGTAGAATCTGAAAAGGCAATGGAAGCTTTAAAGAAATCTGAAGGAATTGTTAAGGTTAAAGAAATAGATGATTCTAAAGCAAACATATGGGTGGCTTTTAAGCCCAGCATGCTTGAAAAAAGTATTTCCAACATTATTATGGAAAAATGCAACACCAGAGCAGAGATCATTGAAAGCAAACTCATGCAATAAAAAGTGATTTCATGTCCCTTGATGTAAATAAATATAGAAACAAACTACGTGATAATAACCCCAGGTTTAACATGGTACCTTTTATCGATGTGGTTTTTACAATTTTAATATTTTTGATGGTTACAAGTAGTTTTTCAGGGGCTGATTCATCGCAATCCGATTCTGGAAAGCCCCAGATGTCCCAGGGCAGCGGTCCATCTGAATATTACCTGATTCCTGTTGCAGGGCTTAAAAAGGTCACTGTTAATGGGGAGGATATGTCAGGCTACATAAGGAACGGAGCAATTGCAGTTCATACAGATGTGATAGATGGGGGTGAAATGATTATCAGACCAAAAAATGGAGAGATAATCATAACCACGCCAACAGGGTTTTCCCCTGATAAAGCTGTAAAAGCTCCAAATGATTAATATAAATAAGTTAAAAAAATGCATTTATAAGTTAATAACCTTATATTGAGGTGAAAAAATGTATCTTGGAAGAATATTAGCAGTAGGATGTACAGAAAAGGGAAATTTTGTAGCATACAGGGTTTCAAGCCGATCTTTCCCCAATAGGATGGTAAAAACATTTGAAGATAGAGCTGCAGTTGTGCCAAAGGAAGGATATGAAACTGACGTTTTTAAAAACCCATATATTGCATATAACTGTATAAGAATAGTTGATGACGTTGCAGTAGTATCAAATGGGGCCCATACTGACATAATTGCAGAAAAAATTGATTCTGGGATGAATATTAGGGATTCAATTGCATTCACACTGCTTACTATGGACTATGAGAAGGATGATTTTAATACTCCCCGTATTGCTGGAGCAACAACTTTAGACGGAGAATCATACATTGGGATAGTTACCAAGGATAGTATTATTGTTGAGAAAGTTAATACTGATGAATGCTCTTATATCTCCACATATGAACATATAAAGCCTAATTACGTTGATTTTGTTTGTAGCAGTGCAGATGAAGCAGCTCAATTTATATTTGATAGGGGAGAATTTGAAAAATTCACCAATCCGGTGGATTCAGTGGCGGCATTTGCAGATAAAAAATGGAAGATTGCTTCCCTATAACGAATCTTATTTTTTTAGGTGAATTAATGGAAATAAAGCTTATTGGTATTAGGAATATCCATCTAATAAAAGAAGGGGATGATATTGCAGATTTAGTATTAAATGCAATGGATGATGAGAATATAGCAATTGAAGATGGCGATATTTTTGTAATAGCTGAAACTGTAATAGCCAGGGCTGAAGGAAATGTAATTAATTTAAATTTAATTGAACCCAGTTTAGAAGCAGAAGAACTTTCAAAAAAGACAGGGAAAGATCCACGCCTTGTTGAGGCAATAATTCAGAAGTCAAATGAAATCATAAAAGTAGGGCCTGATTTTATAATTTCTGAAACAAAGCATGGATTTGTATGTGCAAATGCAGGTATAGATGAATCAAATGTTGATAATGGTATGGCAACCCCAATTCCTGACGATCCAGATAAAAGTGCGTCTTTAATAAGGAATAATATAGAAAAAACAGTCGATAAAGAGATTGTTGTCATCATATCTGATACTCAGGGAAGAGCTTTTAGAGAAGGGGCTATAGGGACTGCAGTTGGCATATCAGGCATGAAACCATTATGGGATAGAAAAGGAGAAAAGGATCTCTTTGGTAGAGAACTTCAAACAACCAGTATAGCTGTTGCAGATGAATTGGCAGCAGCAGCATCAATTTTAATGGGACAGGCTGATGAAGGAATTCCTGTTGTTTTAATTAAGGGCGTTGAATACACTAATATGTTAAAAGATAACGAATCTACTGCAAATGATTTAATAAGGCCCAAAAAATACGATGTTTTTCGCTAAAAATATTTAATTAATTTTACATAATTCTCTATCAGCTCTTTGTTGATTTCAAATAAAAATTAAAACTTTTTATTTGTAGCAGTTTAAAGTCAAAAGATTCTATTAATTTTGGAAAGAAAAAACCGGTTTTTTTATATTCGATATATCTCCATAGTGGAGAAGTCTTTTTCTCCTGCTAACAATTATAGTGGATAACATAACTTACTACACAAATTATTTTTGGATAATTCAATAAATCACGTTTAATCCGGTTTAAAGCACGATATGTTAGTTATAGAATTTGGAAAGTTTAAAACATTTGGTTATTCACTATAAATAGAATGTTGGTATCCATATGAACGATAGAAGTACTAGAAAGGGAGAATTTAATAAAAGTCCAGTTATCCAACCGAAATGTAGAAGTGTAGCTGCTTGCGGATGCCTTACTTTTGAATAAATACCTCCAAAAAGTTCGTTGTCTTTTGTGTGGATGCATTGTCTTAACTCCAGCATCTTTAACAGACCTATAATATGTATGCAGGTGGAATTGCCATTAAGAAATGCTGTAGAGACTAAAATCTCCAGTGAACAGGAAATTTTTGAGGAAGAGGTGCTGGAATGGGGTAAAAAAAAGTAATTACATAAATGACAAAAATTAGTAGAGGGAAGACTGATGAAAGTATATCTATAATTGGAACATTTTTTACAGGCAGCAGGGCCAATTTTTTTTCTAATTGGACTATACCTGCGCTTTTTATATAATAGTATGATAAGAGAATACAAAAACCAGTATTAAAATAAAATTCATTCAATCATGAAATCGCATAAAATTATCTTATTCAGGATATTATCTAGCACCATAAATAATATATACATTTTATATAACTTTTTCGTTTAAAATTAAAAAAAAATTAATTTATGCAGCTTATGATTCAATAAAATTTAGTTTACATAATAAGAGAGCATTAAGAGGAATAAATTGTCTATATTCTCTAAAAAAAATGAAAATAGGAGTATTTAATAATTACAATATTCTTAAATACTATTTAAGTTTATCAACTAACATGATATCCATACTTTCTGGTGGAACAGGAACTCCAAAATTAATTCAGGGAATAGTTCAGATCATCAATCCTGAAGATTTGAATGTAATAGTGAACACTGTGGAAAATACATATATATCTGGAAATTATATAGCACCGGATATAGATACTGTAATGTATACCCTTGCTGGAATAATAAATGAAGAAAAATGGTACGGTATCCGTGATGATACATTTATTACCCATGAAACCTTAGAGAAAATTGGATATAATGAAATTTTGAGAATTGGAGACAAGGATCGAGCTTTTAAAATCCAAAAGACCTTTTTAATGGAAAAGTATCCTTTTTCTAAAGTTGTCGATATCCAGAGGAAGGAATTAGGCATTAAATCCAGGATAATCCCCATGAGTGATGAGCAATCAAATATCAAGATTATTACAGACAGGGGAGAGATGAGTTTTCATAAATTTTTAGTTGAAGAAAAGGGAGAACCGGAAGTAGAAGATATTATATATAATAAGGTGGAACCTTCAAACAATTTACTCCAAATTATTAAATCTTCAGAAATGGTTGTAATAGGTCCATCCAATCCAGTAACATCAATAGAACCAATACTTTCAATTGCAGGAGTTAAGAAAGCACTTAAAAGGACGTATGTTGTTGCAGTATCTCCTATTATTGGTGGAAAGCCACTAAGCGGCCCGGCAGCAAAATTTATGAGTGCTAAAGGCTATGAAGTCTCATGTACTGGCGTGGCATCAATTTATCGTAAATTTCTGGACAGATTTATTATAGATACTGAGGATATAGTATCCAAGAAAAAAATAGAAAAACTAATATCAGAGGTTATGACAACAAACACAAATATGAAGACTATGGATGATAAAGTGATGTTAGCCAGAAGTGTATTGGGTGAAATTTTATGATACAGATGACCTTAATTCAGATTGATAATTATGGACCATGGACAGTTACTCCAACTCCCAGGGCCGAAGCAGATCTACAGATTTTACAGGCAGAGCTTTATGCAGATCTTCAAAGACAATTTGCAGCTAAAGGAGGACTTGTTTTTTTCACCCGCTTTGATAACATGCTTGCCATAACTAATAATGTAGATATGGAAGATCACATGAGAATACAACATTCCATAAGTAATAGATACCCAATTACAGTAAGTATGGGCGTTGGGGCAGCGGAAACACCTTACGAAGCTCAAAGAGATGCTACAGCAGCGCTTCAAAATTATGGGGGAGCACAATCTGAAGAACGCAGGGAAGTTCTGGCCATAGAAGGTCTTGTAAATAAAGAAGACAGCGTTGTACAGATTGCCCATATTGATATAAACGGAATAACAGATTCTTTAACCGATATCATTCCTGCTTATGATACTTCTTTTATTGTGAATAGAGTCCAGCACTTTTTAATGAAAAAATTAATTGAAAAGGGATCGCTACTATTCTTTATAGGTGGAGATAACTTTATGTCTCCCTGTAACGGTCTTAAACCTGAAGGACTTTTGAAAATAATTGAAGAAATTGAGGATGAGACAAATATAGCCCTTAAAGCAGGGGTTGGAAAAGCTCCAACTGCTGAAAAAGCAGCTAATTTGGCTGATTTGGCTCTTGAAGAAATTAGGGGCGGTTTTACTTACGATCTCGTTCATGTTATGAAAGAATAAAATTTTACTTAATAATTAAAAAGAATATACAATAATTGATTGCTATTATTACAATATGAAATATTTTAGGATCGTGGAGTGGATTTATTGAAGTTTTAGCACCCATGGCTGGAATAACTGATGGAAATTTTTGCAAAAAAATGTCAACTTATGGTTTTGATGTGGTAACCATTGGAGGGTATAATATAGATAAAAAAACCATAAATGCAGGTGAATGCATCATTCAAAGAGGCAGACCTGAATTCCATATAAAAGAAGAAAATGTCCTTTCTACCATAAAGGAAGAATCATCTATAATTAAAAATGCATGGAATGGGAAAGTTTCAGTAAATCTGCGTTCTACATTACCAGATCCTATAGTTGAAATATCCAGAATTAATGAAATTGACATAGTTGAGATAAATGCTCACTGCAGACAGCCTGAAATAACAAACATAGGTTGTGGACAGGCCCTTTTATATAGCCCTAAAAAATTATATAATTTTACAAAAAAAGTGGTTAAAAAATCTCAAAGTAAGGTTTCTGTTAAGATAAGGGCAAATATAGAAAATGTAGATAATATTGAAGTTTCAAAGGTTGTTGAAGATGCAGGGGCAGACTATCTACATGTGGATGCCATGAAACCCGGATTCGATCATGCAGATCTTGATGTTATTAAAAAGATCAAAGAAAATACAGAGATATTTTTAATAGGCAATAATTCTATATGCGATGTTAAATCAGCAAGAGATATGCTTTCTGCAGGGGCCAATGGAATATCTCTGGCTCGAGCTGCAATAAATGGCAGTCTTGCATTTGATCTTTCCAGAATATAATTATTTATAAAAATTTTTATTACAAGAGTCACGAACATATATAATTATAATATATTATTGCAAAAATAATTCCAAGGGTGGTTTAATGTCTTTTATAGAACTAAAAAATGTCACTAAAACATTTAACGATGTGGATGTTTTAAAAAATTTGAATATAACCATAAATGAGGGCAGTGTACTTGGTATTTTAGGTAGAAGTGGTGCTGGAAAATCTGTACTAATAAATATGCTCCGTGGAATGAAGGAATACAAGCCAGATAGTGGTAAAGTTATATATAACATTGCAATGTGTCCTCAATGTGTTTTAGTGGATGCCCCATCTAAAATAAGGCAAAAATGTAAATGTGGGGGCGAATTTGAAGCTAGAAGCGTTGATCTCTGGAACACTGATAGAAAGACATATGCTGCAATTAGAAGACGGATCTCTATTATGCTTCAAAGGACATTTGCCCTTTATGAAGATGATAGTGTAATTGACAACGTTTTAAAGTCAATTAATCATCATGATGAAGAAGAAAGCATGTATATGGCCATAGATCTTCTTGACATGACTCAAATGACCCACAGAATAACTCATATTGCCAGAGATCTGAGCGGAGGAGAAAAGCAAAGAGTAGTTCTTGCAAGGCAAATAGCGAAAGAACCTATGATATTTTTAGCTGACGAACCTACAGGTACTCTTGATCCTAAAACTGCTGAACTTATACACCATGCACTGCTTGAAGGTGTAAAAGAAAAAGGTACAACGATGATCATCACTTCTCACTGGCCAGAAGTCATGAGAAAACTTTCTGATCATGTTATATGGCTTGAAAAAGGCGAAATTATTGATGAAGGAAATCCAGAATCTGTGGTGAAAAGATTTTTAGATCAGGTTCCTCTACCAGAAAAGAGAAATAATTACCAGACTGGAGGGCCAATGATCAAGATGGACGATGTCAAAAAACACTATTATTCCATAGAAAGGGGTGTAGTGAAAGCTGTAGATGGTATAAGCCTTTTAGTTAACGAAGGAGAGATTTTTGGCATAGTTGGTCTTAGTGGTGCAGGTAAAACAACTCTTTCAAGAATACTTTACGGATTAACAGAACCAAGTACTGGTGATATAGTTGTGAAACTGGGTGATGATTGGGTGGATATGACAGAATCCGGTCCATTTGGAAGAGGGAGAATAAAACCCTATTTGGGCATCCTTCACCAGGAATACAGCCTCTATCCACACAGAACTGTTTTAGGAAACTTAACAGAAGCCATAAGTTTGGAATTACCTGCAGAATTTGCAAAAATGAAAGCAATTTACGTTCTTAGAGCAGTTGGTTTTGATGAAAAATATGCCGAAAGACTACTGAATAAATATCCTGATGAATTAAGTGGTGGAGAGCGTCACAGAGTTGCTTTAGCCCAGGTTCTAATTAAAGAACCTAATATAGTAATTCTTGATGAGCCTACAGGAACAATGGACCCTATAACAAGAGTTCAGGTCACAGACTCAATAAGAAAGGCCAGAGACGAATTAAATCAGACTTTCCTAATAATATCACATGACTTGGACTTTGTACTTGATGTATGTGATAGGGCAGCCCTTATGAGGGGAGGAAAAATCTTAAAAGAAGGAGATCCAGAGTCAATCGTTGAAGATCTTACACCTACAGAGAAAAAGAAAATGCTTACTGAAGAATAAATAAATAATTACAGTTATTTAAGTTAATTTGGAGGAATAAAATGGTATGGGAAGATTCACCATCACATATTTGCAGGGGTGGGGATAAACGGGCCTTAACCTTTTGCTGTCCACCAGTAAAACCCTGCCCAATTATTTACGCGCTTGAAGAGGTAAATCTCAGTTCTCAAGATTATATTGCTAAAAAAGAAGAGTTTGGAGGAAAAACAAGATTAGGTGAAGGGGGAGGAACATGTTTCGGTTCCCTTGTATGGTGTTGTAAACCATCCAAGCCGTGTCCATTAAGGGATATGGTTATGAGAAGAATAAATATGACTGTTGAAGAATATATGGATCTTAAAAAGCAGCTATCTGATGAACTTATTGGATCATCTTCTGTTGCCAGCGAAAAAGGCGTAGAAACCCTTGCAGAAGCATTCCAGGTTCCAAAAGAAGAAGCAAAGGAAGTACTTCAGGAATGTGGAAATGATATTAGAATGGCTGCAAAAATTTTAAGGATGAAGAATTTGGGATCAGGCTAATTGTTATTTGCTTTATTTTTATATTTAAGGCATTATTTTATTGATTATAGTAGTGGGGCTTCAAAATGGGATGGACACCTCTTTTCCTGCAGATGAAAAATAAAAAGGTTTTAATTGTGGGTGCAGGGGAAGTTGGAGATAGAAGAGCCAGGAGATTTTTAGGAGCTGAAGCCAATGTTATAATAATTGGAAAAAACGTTTCAGGTGACCTTATTGAGCTTGGGGCGATTTCAAAAGATCAAAAAGAACTTTTAAAATGGGTAGAATGGTCTGATATTGTGGTACTGGCCACAAATGATCAAAAGTTAAATGATTATGTGGCTAGTATTGCAGAAGATAAGCTTCTAAATCGGGCAGATTATCCTGATGGAGGTAATTTAATTGTACCCTCCTCATTTTCTATAGGGGATATCCAATTATCCATCTTTACCAGTGGAAAAAGCCCTTTAATGGCAAAAGAGTTACGAAAAAAGATACAAAAGATAATTACCCCTGAAGACATTTTACAATTAGAAATTCAGGATTTTACAAGGAATATTCTGAAAGAAAAAATTGGGGATCAAAAAAAACGCAGAACTTATCTATATGAAATTCTAAATGATGAAATCATAAGGGAATATATAAAAGTGGGAAACATTGAGGATGCCAAAAAAAGAGTTAAAGAAAGACTAGAAGTTTGTTCTTAATTTAAATCTACTGTGTATCTATAGTTTTCGAGGAGATAATGTGATTCTAAATATCAGAATCGACCATACTACAGCCGATATCGGTCAAATAGAAAAGTCCGCCCAGAAAATGGACAATTTATTTAGTTATATCTGTAGCAATCATGATATTTATGAATATCTGGAGATAAAGACTTGCAATCGCTATGAATTATATTTGATCCTGGATAATTACCGTCTTAATGATTTTGATATTGGAAATTTTGTAGTTCAAACTGATGATGATGCTCTTAGACATCTTTTAAGACTTTCGTGTGGCCTGGAATCAATGATAATAGGTGAAGATCAAATATTAGGTCAGATAAGAGAGGTTACCAAAAAAAGTTTATCTGAAGGATATACAGGCAGGGTTTTAAAAACCGTGTTTACTAAAGCCATTCATGTTGGTCAATCTGTGAGAAAAAGGACTAATATCAACAAAGGTTCTATTTCTATAGGTTCTGCTGCAGTTGAGCTTGCAGAATCGGTACACGGTGATTTAAAGTGTAAAAAAGTCCTTGTAATAGGTGCAGGAAAGATGGGGGCTCTTGTTGCAAAAGCACTGGTAGAAAAACATCTTAAAGCAATAGTGGTTGCTAATAGAACCTATGATAGGGCAACATGTCTTGCAAAAGAACTGGGTGGTTCTGCAATACATTTTGATAGACTTGATGAATCTATGGCTGATGCAGATGTAATAATTAGCGCTACTGGAGCACCTCACCCAATATTGACCTATCAAAAAGTGAAAGATGCTGTCTCCCCTCATAAATGTAATAAAATGGTTATGGTGGATATTGCAAATCCAAGGGATATCGATGAAAGGGTTAAAGAATTGGGGATTAAATTATTCAACATAGATGATTTAAGGGGAATAGCCCATGCAAACAGAAAGATGCGAGAATCTGAGGCAAAAGAAGCAGAAAAAATCATTGAAGAAGAATTGATACTCTTAAAAAAATCTTTAAAACATCTTGAGGTAGAATCTCTTATTTCCAGTATAAGGCAAAATGCCGAAAGAATAAGACTTCAGGAAACAGAAAAAGCATTCAAAATGCTTGGGGACATGAATGGAAAAGAAAAAATAATTGATGATCTTACCAATGTTGTTGTTGACAAAATATTCTCTGATATCATAAAGAACATTAAAAATGCTGCTGAAAATGATGATAAAAAATTAATCGAAACTGCCGAGTGCCTTTTTGCAAGGGAAAGAAGTAAATGATCTTTAAAATGCTATTTTTTTGTTAGAGTTTAATTAATCTTTTAAAAAATAAGGCAATAACAAAAAGTTTAAATAACAATTGTTATATAACAATTGTAATAATATTTATATTTTAAAAATTATTTTTAAAGTGAAATTTATGGCGTTTGACATTGCAGTAATAGGAACAGGCGCTGGAGGCGCAACCGTTGCAAGGGAACTTTCAAAAAAAGGATTGAAAATACTAATTTTAGAAAAAGGAAAACGTCACAGAGTTGGTACATCAGTAAATTATATTAAAAACATTCCTATGGATTTAAAATTAAATGTAATCCCTGATGAAAAATATGATTTTCTCAGATTTCCTGCTGAATTAATGTATATTGAAGATGTAGGTGGAACAACTCCAGTTTCCCTTGCAAATGCGTGCTATGCTTGTTCTGCATGCTATTCAAATTCTGCAACAACTCAATTTAAAATCCACGACATTGATCTTTTTAAGGAACTCATAGAAGCAAGTACAGATTTAAAGGTTAATCCATTTCCTGCAGATTTAATGGGCCCTGCCACACGTAAAATAGTAGAATGTGGGGAAAGTCTGGGATTTTTCATGGAACCCATGCCCAAATTTATTGATTTTTCTAAATGTGATGGATGTGGGCAATGCATTCAAGGATGTATGGCAGGCGCAAAATGGGATGCAACACATTTTGTAAATGAAGCATTATTAAATGGAGCCACACTCCTTTCGGATTTCTTTGTAACAAAAATCCTCCATGAAAATGGAGAAGTAACAGGAATTGAGGGTATTTTTGAAGATAAAGTAAAAAATTTCCAAGTTAAGAAGGTTATACTTGCTGCAGGAGCATTAAATACTCCTCAAATTTTAAAAAATTCTGGAATTAATGAGGGTGTAGGGGAAGGGTTATTCTGTGACCTTTTTATAACAGTTGGAGGATATTTAAAAGGTGTAAGTTTTAATAAGGAAATTCCTATGGGAGTTAAATCAGAATTTGGCCCTTATTTTTTATCACCGCACTTTTCTAACCAGTTAAGGCCCCTTTTAGAGAGTAAAGGATTAAATGCGAATCCAGAAGATGTAATTGGAATAATGGTTAAAATAGCCGATGAAGCCAATGGAAGACTTAATGAGGATAAATCTATTTATAAACCTCTCACTGTAAGAGATTTGGAATTATTGGGGGAAGGATATGAAAAAAGTGTGAAAATACTTGTTGAGATGGGTGTAAATCCATCTTCTATTGTTTCAACCCCAATAAGAGGTGCGCATCCTGGGGGAACGGCTGCAATGGGTAAAGTTGTGGATAATAATCTTAAAGCAGAAATTAAAGGATTATACATAGCTGATGCAAGTGTTATTCCTCAAGCTCCAGGCAGACCTCCTATTTTGACCATAACTGCAATTGCGAAAAGACTTGCTAAGAAACTCTCCGGAGATTTGAAGTAAATTAAAAAGTATCAGTGATTATAATGCAAAACAGGTATTCAAGACAAACAATTTTACAAAACATCGGCGATGAAGGTCAAGAAAAGCTTTCTAAAAGTCGTGTTATCATTGTTGGATGCGGGGCACTGGGAACAGCCGCTGCAAATAATCTTGCCCGTGCCGGAATTGGAAAAATATCCATTTTAGATAGGGATTTTGTTGAACTTAATAACCTGCAAAGGCAGATTTTATTTGATGAAAATGACGTTGGAGAACCAAAAGCAATAGCTGCAGCTCGTAAAATTAAATCAATTAATTCGCATATAGATGTTGAGCCTATTGTAAAGGATTTAAACCATACTAATGTTGAGGAAATCCTGAAAGACATTGCTCTGGTTATTGATGGAACTGATAACATTCAGACACGAATGCTCATAAATGACGTTTGTGTTAGGGAAAAAATCCCCTGGATTTACACCGGTGCAATTGGAACTTCGGGAATGACAATGAACATACTTCCAGAAGCAGCATGTATAAGATGTCTCTATCCAAGCATTCCCAAACCAGGATCACTTCCAACCTGTGACACTATGGGTGTATTAAATACTATAACTGTGATAATGGGGTCAATGGCAAGTACAGAGGCAATAAAAATACTTCTGGGTGCTGTAAAACCTGAAAATGGGCACGATAGCAGTCTTATAATTTACGATGCCTGGGATAACTCATTCGATAAGGTTCTTGTTAGAAAAAATGAAAAATGCGCGTGTTGCGCGGACAAAAGTTTTGATTATTTAAATGCAGATGATAGAGAAGTTATTTCATCGCTTTGCGGCAGAAACGCGATACAGATAACTCCTGCAGACGTTAAAGATATAAATTTAAGGGAACTTGCATCTAAACTGGAACATTTAGGAAGTATTAAATGTGCCGATTTTATATTGCTCTTTAAAATTAAAAAACATGAAATATCTGTTTTTAGAGATGGAAGAGCTATAATTAAGGGAACTAATGATGAAAAAGTCGCAAGATCAATTTATGCCAGATATATAGGCACTTAGAGCACAATTTTTAACTTTTATTATATCATGCAATATATACTGATATATTTGCATACATACTTCAAACAGGTGGGGGGAGTAGTTCTGGAATTTAGTTTTAATATATTAATTAAAAAGAGCAATTCATTATATCGATAATATTTTAGTTAATAAATAATTTAATATAAGAGGTAAATTGGATGAATACTCTTAAAATAGGTGAAAACACCTTTGAACTTGCACAAATCATTATTAAAGACTTAAAAGCATCAGAAAATATTGGAATTTTAAAATGCATTCAATGTGGAATGTGCACATCATTATGCCCTGCAGCAAGACATACAGACTACGATCCAAGGGAAATAGTTAAAAGGGTGCTGGATAAAGATGAAAGTTTAATTACAGATGATATAATCTGGAATTGTTTTTACTGTTACACATGCCATAGTGTCTGCCCTGTAAATAACAGTGCATGCGAGGTAAATCAAATTTTAAGGCAAAAAGCGATTGATAATGGGAAAGGAAAGCCTAAAATAGCCCCATTTTCTGCATATGGTGATAGTTTCCTTGAATATGGGCTTGGAGCGATTCCCAATGACTTCTTCGATCATCTGTTAAAGGATTATGGGAAGGAATGGCTTCAGTTGAAGGTTGATTTAGAGGATATAAGGGAAGAATTGGGGCTTGGACCTATTTTATTACCAGAAAAGGATGTAAATGATATTAACAAAATTTTGGAAAAGACTGGTTTTACTAAAAGACTGGAAAGGGTAAGGCGGTGTAAAGATGAAGGAAATTCCAGATAAAGAAATTTTACTCTTTAAAAGCTGCCTTGTAAACGTTGAATATCCTGGCGTGGAATCATCAACAAGGTTTCTGTTTGATAAACTGGGAATAGAATACATTGTAAGTGAAAGACAGTCATGCTGTACTGGTTTAGGGCATTACTCTGACCTCTTTGACCAGTTTTCAACTGCTGCACTTGCAGCGAGGAATTTCGGAATTGCAAGAGAGCTGGGACATAAAAATATAGCTACGCTGTGTGCAACGTGCTATGCTATACTCAAAAAATCAGGAAATATTTTAAATAAACAGGATCATATTAGAGATAGTATAAATAAGATTTTAGACGATTCAGGAGTTCCAGATCTAAAATATAATTTAGAAGACATGGATTCAAGAAGTAATATTTTCCATGCAGTCGAAATTCTTTATAATAAAGTGGATGAAATTCAGGATCTTGTGGAGGTTGATTTATCAGAAATCAAAGTGGCTGCACATCATGCATGCCATTACTGTAAGGTTCATCATAAAGATACAATTGGAAACGTTAGAGATCCAATGGTTATGGAGACTCTTGCCAGGGCCTGCGGCGTCCAAACTGTAAATTGGTACGATCGTAAAACTAATACCTGTGGTAATGGTTTTAGACAGCGTTACATGAACAAAGATCTATCCTTTTCAATAACTGCTGAAAAATTAATGAGTTTAAAAGAAAATGAAGTTGATATTCTGCTTCATATGTGCCCAAACTGTCAGCTGCAGTTTGACAGAAACCAGAAAGTAATTGGAGAATCATTTGGGACTGAATTTAATATTATCTGCCTTAACGTTTCTCAATTCCTTGCTCTTGCACTTGGAGCTGATCCTTACAAAGTTGTGGGAATTCAAACTCATACAGTACCTGTAGAACCTATTTTAGATAAAATAAAACAAATCATTCACGCTTATGAGGTATGAAAGTGAAAGGTCATTTTTCAAGATATGCACCTAAAAGCAGTATAGATATCGGCGTCTTCCTGTGTAAATGTGGAGGCAACATTTCTCACACTGTAGACATTAGGAGGCTTAAATCCTCAATTGACGCTAAAGTAGTCAAAGAATTTGAAAATTTATGCTCTATAAAGTGTCAAAGGAATATTAGAGATGTTATACTTGAAGAAGAACTAGATAGGGTAGTAATTGTGGCTTGTTCGCCAATTACCCATGAAAAAACCTTTAGAAATCATGTAGCTCCCCTGAACCCCTATCTTCTTGAAATGGCAAACATAAGGGAGCAGTGCTCATGGGTCCATTCAGACATGGATAAAGCAACAGAAAAGGCAATATCCCTTACAAACGCAGCAATCGAAAGGGTGAAGTATGCAAGACCACTTGATGCAATAGTTAGAAAAACTAAAAAAAGCGCCGCTGTAATAGGTGGAGGAATATCTGGAATAACTGCAGCACTCTCAATTGCAAAACAAGGCATTAAAGTGCACATAATTGAGGAAAAACCTACTGTCGGGGGGAATATGATAAAAATAGGAAAAGTTTTCTCACCAGAAAAGCTTGCAGAGGAATGTGCATTATGTCTTTTTAATCCACTCATAAATGAGGCGGTGCAACATAAAAATATCAATATAATAACCAATGCGGAGCTTAAATCATCGCAAAGAAAAACTGGAAATTTCAGTCTGCTTGTTGAAAGAAGGCCGAGCTTTGTTAAAGAAGATAAATGTATGGCGTGTGGTAACTGTGCTGAAGTTTGCCCGGTTGATGTTCCCAACGAATGGAATGAAAAGTTGATGTTTAGAAAGGCGATTTATAAACCATTTCCTCAATCGGTTCCTGACGTTTATACAATTGACGAAGAAAACTGTATTAAGTGCGGAAAATGTCAGAAAGTATGTACAATGAAAGCAATTGATCTGGAAATGAAGGGAGAAATAATACCTCTAAACGTTGGATCAGTGGTAATAGCCACTGGACATAAAGGATTTGACCTAGAAAAACGTCCAGAATATGGTTATTGTCGAAATGAAGATGTTATAACTCAAATGGAGCTTGCAAGGATAATGGGTGTTAATGGACCTACAAATGGTAAATTACTCAAACCATCTGATGGTAAAGTTCCAAGAAGGGTGGTTATGGTTCAATGTGCAGGTTCAAGGGATGAAAAGCCAGGGGGAAAAAGATACTGTTCCAGAGTCTGCTGTATGGTGGCTTTAAAGCATGCAAACTTTATAAGGCGTTATTATCCAGAAACTGAAATTATAATCTGTTATACAGATATGAGGACTCCTGGAATGTATGAAAATTACTTCAGACACGTACAATCTAAAGAAATTAAATTAATAAGGGGACGACCAGGAGAAATAGTCAAAATAGATGATACTATTGTTGTTAGAGTGGAGGACACCCTCAAAGGCGAACAGGTGGAGATAGAAACCGATATGGTTGTCTTATCAGAGGCAATGGAGCCATCAAAAGGAACTATAAAAGTTGCAGAGACATTAAACGTAGGGCTTACTGAAGATTTATTTGTAAAAGAGAAACATCCAAAGATAAGGCCGGTAACAACTGATGTTGAAGGAATATACGTTTGTGGAACCGCACAGGGCCCAAAGGACATTACTGATAGTGTTTCTCAGGCAAATGCTGCGGCATCTAAAGTTTCAGAGATAATGAACGGCGGATTGGAGATAGAACCTACAATTGCTGTAGTTGACAATTATAAATGTGATATATGTGGAGAATGCGTGAAAGCGTGTAAATACAAGGCCATATATATGCATGATGAGCGTATATCCGTTGATCCAATTGCCTGCACTGGCTGTGGAATATGCATCTCTAAATGTAAGAATAAAGCAGTTGAAGTAATGGGCCAGACAGACAGCCAGATATTCGCCATGATTTTTGGCTTGTTAAAGGATAAAAAAGAAGGTGAAAGAAGAATACTGGCGTTTGTAGATTATATTGGATATGTGGCAGCGGATAATATAGGAATAAACAGAATTTCCTATCCAGAATCTGTTAGAATCATCAGGATTCCTTCAATAAATCGTTTAATGCCCAAACACGTTTTATTTGCATTTGAAAATGGTGCGGATGGAATATTTTTGGGTGAATATCCTGATGATATAATGTATCCTGATATTCAGGCAAAAGTACAGGAAATCAGGTCTGAACTTCTAAGAAACAGCATAGACCCTGACAGGTTGCTTTATTACAAGGTTTACGCACCTTACTTTAGAGGATTAGCCAATAAATTAACAGAATTCGATAAACAGGTAAGTAAGGCCCTTGACAAACTTGAACCTGTTTTATACAAGGCTTCTTCCAAAGATTTATAATCTATTTTTTTTTATTGTTTTATCTTCTAATGGAAAATTGTAATGAGGATCTTCAGGATGAACTTCTTTAATAAATCTAAGATCAAAAATATCTTTTCTACTTAAATTTCCCTCTATATAACCTAAATTTTTAAGCACCTCATTAAACTTTAATGTTGAATTTATATACTCTTTAGAAACGCTTGTACAGTATTTTGGAGATATTGCGAAGGTTTTAAGCACAAAATCTTTATCTATAAAATCAATTTCCATTGAAGCTATCCGAGCTGCATTTTGTGGATTATTCCTTATTAAATTTGAGGCTTCTTCATGTGCCTTAAGGAAATCTATTAAAAAATCTGGGGATTCTTCAATCAATTCCTCCTGAACAACTATTCCATAGCTTGGATTCCACGGCCAGAGTTTATTTGGAGGAATAACAATATGGGAATCAAATCTGTTTAAAATAACTGTTACAAGAGATGGTGTTCCAACTCCAGCAGCGATATCGCCTTCATCAATTGCATCAGGAATAAAATCTGCCCATGGGAAATTTAATATGTTTATATCAAAGTCTTTAGTTATTTCACGTATTATAACATCGTGGATACATCCTTTAGAGGGAGTCCCATTGTTTTGCCCTCAAACTGTTTTAATACATCATTTAAATTTCCTGATTCATCAAAAGAGCAGTATGATTTAGAAGCAACCATTATGGTTCCTTCAATATGGCCTCCAGCAATGCATTTAACCTTTAAACCGTTTTTTATCCCAATCATAACTGGAGGAAGTCCAATATAACCAATATCAATATTCCCTGATTTAAATGCTTCAATCATTGCAGGACCTGTGGCATATAAAGACCATTCTAAATCATAATCTTTTAAAAGTTTAGAATAACCATTTTTTAGGATGAATGAAGTGTGATATATTGTTGAAAGGTAAGCTATGCGAATTTTAATCCCCCAAATTTATAACAACTGTTATATTAATTTAAATTAAATATAGTCATCCTCCAGCAATGGTCTGGAAGATTACAATCTCGTCTTCATCTTCAACTTGAGTATCAAGGCCACCAAAAGTTTGGAAATCCTCTCCATTAACTAAAATTTTCATGTAGTCTCTTAATTCTCCGTCTTTATTTAACAGAGCATCTTTAAATTCATTTCCATATTTTTGGGTTAAAATATTTAGTAAATCTGAAAAATTCCCATTATATTCAATTTTAACAGATCTTTCTCCAGTGATATCTCTAAAACGTGCTAAAAATTTAATTTCAACCATAAAACTCCTCCTTGTGTCAGTATCATTATTAATATCATCATTAAATAATTTCTTGATTGAAGCTATTAACATAAAAATATTATACGCAATATTACGATAACTATTGTTATATATTTATCTGATCATTTAAACTAAGTAAATAAAATAACCTACATAATCCTTATTTAAAAAAGTTGTCTTTTGTTTTCCTTTCATCTTCCATATGGAAATTTGATCTGCAGCATTTATCTGAGCTTCAAAATTTATATAAAGGTGATAAATTTGATTATGAAGGATTAAAGACGATTTCTGTATCTTATTTCACGTTTTCATCTTTAAAGTTTGAAAATCATATTATTATGCCTTGATGGGCTCTTTATTTTTAAAGAGATATTCAAAGATATTATATATAACAATTGTTATATTATATAGTTTTAATAATCGGAGACGTGGAAATGGTTATGAATCAGACAATGCAGGCTGCAAGCACTGTAGCTCAAACAATGCCTGCAATGAATATAACTCATTATATGGAGTTATTAATGACTAATCAGCCGTGGAATCTTATATTTTCATGGCAATACCAGTAATATTAGTTGAGCTTTTAATAGCGAGTGAATTCTTCGTTACTTTTAACAGGTTATATGAAGGAACACTTAGAACATTTAATAAATACCTTGGAACGTTTTTTGGGTTTATTTCCTTGTTATATTCCTCTATTTATCTACAACTTTGTCCCTACTGTTGAATGGAGAGGAGTAATTGATTTTCTTGCAGTAGGTTTTTACCTGAGTGGAGTAATATTCCTGTTTGAATCTCTTTATTAGAATTAGGAGTAGTGGAAGAGGATTTACACGTGAAAATAAGATGAAAACTCATTTTATTTTGTTAATATGATTTCTGGCTCACTTTGCAATGATCTATGGTATGGTCATCCATAATCCCAATTTTAATTTTAAGATACAATAAATCCTTACATACTATTTATTATATTCATTAAATAAAAGACAAAAAGATTTATCTTCATTTCATGATACGTTTTTGAAATAGTAACTATATAAAGTTGTACTCCGGTGATACTGTATATTCTGGCAGTTGCATCCTTGCATTTTTTAAAGGATCTTAATTAGTCGCCTACAGAACAAAAAAACTTCTAAGTTTGCACACATTCGTTATATGAAGGCACGCATTACAGATGATTTAATCATATTTTCTTCATTTTGGAACTTTAACTATTAGATCACCTCTATTTTGGCATAATTATTTATAATACAATACTTAAATAATTTATTATAAAATTAATTAATTTTAATTAACCAATTATATATAGTTAACCATCGTTATATAACAGTTTTAGGTAATTTAAATTGAAATCATTTCAAAATATGGAATACAATAGAAGAGTTTAAGGTGATTTTCATATCAACCAGGGTAGCGATAGCAAGTAGTGATGGAAAATTCATAAATCAGCATTTTGGTAGAGCTCAGCAATTTTTAATAGTGGATATTAAAGAAGATGGAAGTTATGAATTTGTGGAACTTAGAAAGAATAAACCTGCATGTCATGTTGAGGGACATGATTCCACGCTTGAAGATAGTATAAATTTAATCTCAGATTGTGAAGGAGTTTTGGTAAGCCAGGTGGGTCCAGGAGCTGCTGAAGCTTTGGTTTCCCATGGAATTCAGCCGATAATAATACCAATGTTAATAGATGATGCCATAAAAAAAATTATTGAATTAATGCAGGAAGACAAGAATGATAATGATGAAAACTAAATTAATTTTTTATCCCCGAATATAACGATCGTTAAGTATTTATGGTAATGAATCTAATGAATGATTATAACTATCGTTATATTATTGGCATCCTCAGCCAAGTATTCGCAAAAATGTATCACTAACAATTGTTATGTAGCGATAGTTATTAATTTGATTGGCTAAGTAAGGGCTATAGCGGCTCTAAAAAGAAATAAAAATAGGAGGAGACATCAAATGTCAGATCTTGACTCATTTGAAATGAACTGATTGATTTAAGAAAAAATACTTGCCCCAATCGAGAACAACGTGCCAATGGTACAAATGTGTTCTATGGTAAAGCAACACAGCTAATAGAAGACGCTAAAGCCGGAAGAACAAAGTGCCATGATAGGAAGTTACAGCAAACCTCTGGTTGCGTTTTAAACTTTTATTTAACTGTAAGAGTATCAACAATACGTGATGCTGCAGTTATATATCATGGACCTTTAGGTTGCTCATCATCATCTTTAGGATACAGAGAAATCTTTAGATCAGTACCCACTGAACTTGGACGACCTGCTAACTTTGAACTGAACTGGATAACAACCAATCTCCAGCAGGAAGATGTTGTTTATGGTGCAGGCGAAAAGCTGAAGAATGCAATATTTGAAGCACAAAAAAGGTATGATCCAAAGGCAATATTTATCTTAACAACCTGTACTTCCGGTATTATTGGTGAGGACATAGAAGGTGCCGTTGCTGAAGTGCAGCCAGATGTTAAAGCAAAAATTGTTCCTGTACACTGTGAAGGAGTAAGATCAAGACTTGTACAAACTGGGTACGATGCTTTCTGGCACGGAGTTTTAAAATATCTGGTTAGGGAACCAAAAGAAAAGCAAGAAGACCTTGTAAATGTTGCAAGTATGCTTTCATACACCTGGCAGGACAGACTGGAGATTAAAAGACTCCTTGAAAAAGTAGGTTTACGTGTAAATTTCGTTCCGGAATTTGCGTCAGTAGAACAGTTTGAACAGCTTTCAGAAGCTGCAGTAACCGCTCCTTTATGCCCAACATATACAGATTACATATCAAAAGGGCTTAAACAGGAATACGGAGTTCCATATTTCCTTTATCCATCACCTGTTGGAATAAAAAACACTGATGAATGGCTCCGCCAGATTGGTAAATACACAGGTAAAGAAGAGGAAATAGAGGCGTTAATTGAAGAAGAACACGAAACATGGGTTCCAAGATTAGAAGCGATTAGAGAAGAACTTCTAAATTTCAAAGGAAATGGTGAAAGACTTGAAGTACTTGGCTCACTTGGACAGGGAAGACTTTTATCACAGATTCCATATTTCGATGAATTAGGACTTAAATCATCTGCAGCATTAACTCAGGACTTTGATAACCTCATCTTAAAGGATATAGAACAAATGGTTAGTGAAACAGGGGATTTTGACGTGCTTGTCAACACTTTCCAGGCAGCAGAACAGGGACACATAACCCGAGCCAGAGATCCAGACATTACATTAACCTGCCCATTCCAGGGGGGAGCGTATAAAAGAGAAAAATCTGTAACCCGATTACACGCACTTAGAGGAGACCCTGACCCATGGAGCCTTCAAAATGGGTATGCAGGCGCAATTGCCTATGGAGAATTCATAATTCAATCATTAAAGAACAAATCATTCGAAAGTACACTTAAACAAAAAACAAAAGATAGTTACAAAGATTGGTGGTACAAACAGCCAGATCCATTGTACTATTTAGACAAGGAGACATCAAAATGAGTGTAAATCAAAAAGAGTTAAAAGAAAAAATTTCATCAAGTGATTCTTTAGGTTTAGGCTCAATAGAAGGACCTAAATATTCCTGCACTCTTGGAGGAGCATATGGAACTGCATTAGCCGTATATGGGTTAGTTCCATTGTTACATAGTGGTCTTGGTTGTGGTCTCGGCCAGCTTTTCGGACAATTATATGCGGGAGGACAGAATGCTGGTGGGCCCGTTGGGGGGGGGACAAGCACGCCAACAACAGGACTTGTAGAAGAGCATTAATATTCGGAGGTGAAGATAAGCTTAGAAAACTCATTGAATCATCCACAGAAGTAATGGAAGGTGATGGTTTCGTAGTAATTTCTGGATGTGTGCCCGCGCTTATTGGAGATGACGTGGATGCAGTTATCAGAGAATATAAGGGTGAATCTCCTTTATTCAGCATAGATGCTCCAGGTTTTAATGGAAATTCATATGAAGGTTATGAACGCTTCTTTGAAGCCTTAATTGATCAGATATTAACTCCTCTTCCAAAAGAAAAGGGTACTGTTAATATTTTTGGTGTAGTGCCTTATCAACATATTTTCTGGAAGGGGGGGACTGGATGTGGTAAAGAATCTTCTTGAAAAAATAGGAATAAAGGCTAATCTAATCTTCACTGATGCAGATGGGGTGGAAAAATTAAAACAGATTCCACAGGCTGAATATAATTTGGTTTTATCTACATGGAATGGTCATAGAATAGCTAAAAAGCTTGAAGAGAAGTTTAAAACACCATTTATTACCTTTCCAGGAGTTCCAATAGGTCCAAAACAGACCAGCAACTTCTTGAGAACAGTTGGAAAAAAGATAGGTGTTGATTCGGCGAAAGTAGAAGAAGTAATAGATGTAGAAGAACGCAGAGCTTACAGATTCATTGAATATTCAGGGGATGCTATTTTAATCGCGCGTCCGCATTCATACTTTGCAGTTGTAGCAGGTTCAAACACTGCAATTGGGGTAACTCAGTTTCTGGTTAATGAGATGGGATATTTGCCGGATATTATCCAGTTAACTGATAATCCTCAGAAGAATAAAGGGCAAGTATCATCAAAGAACTTACTGAAAAACTTGAAACAACTTCATGGCCAGATATAATCTTTGAGCCAGATTCTCACCTATCAAGAGAGAATCTTAGGGATAGGCCCTTTCAGTTTTTGTTTGCAGGCTCACTGGAAGCAAATTCAGCACATGATTTTGGAGCGCTTCATGTAACTGTTGCATTCCCATCATACAATTGTTTAATTTTAAATGATAGTTATGCTGGTTATAATGGTGCGTTAAGGCTACTGGAAGATTATATAAGCATATTTGCAGGTCCTTTATGATTAAATTCATCGAATAGAATTCAAGCGAGTAATAACAATAAAAATTAAAATTTTGGGGTTGAAGATATTATGGGTAATACAAAAAAAATTGCAATTTATGGTAAAAGGTGGGATTGGTAAGTCCACGACAACGTCTAATTCAGGTGTTGCACTTTCTGATCTTGGTTATAAGGTTATGCAGGTAGGTTGCGATCCTAAAAACGATTCAACAAACTCTTTGAGGCATGGAAAACCAATACCAACAGTTCTTGACACTGTTAGGAGCAGATCAAACGACTCCAGTGAAGTAATCTACAAAGGATACAATGGAATCCTCTGTGTTGAAGCAGGAGGCCCTGAACCAGGTGTAGGCTGTGCTGGAAGGGGTATAATTGCTGCAATTGAATTACTGGACAATAATGGGATAATTGATGAATATTCACCAGATATAGTGATTTATGATGTTCTTGGGGATGTAGTATGTGGTGGTTTTGCAATTACTATTCGTCAAGGATTAGCTGAGCAGATTTATACTGTGTCTTCTTCTGATTATATGGCGATTTATGCGGTTAATAACCTCTTTAAGGGTATTTTGAAGTATGCTAATAGTGGTGGAGGATTGCTTGGAGGTATAATTGGAAATTCCATTAATAATATTGCTCAAAAAGAGATGATTAATGATTTCAGTGAAAAGACTGATACCAGGGTTATTCAATATATTCCAGGATCCCCTACAGTTACTAAGTGTGAAATTGATGGAATGACAACAATTGTGCCCCTGATTCTGATCAGGCTGAAATTTACAGGGAATTAGCCATGAAGGTCATTTCAAATGATAAAAAGCATGTTCTAAACCGTTTGATGCTGATGATTTTGATGAACTGGGGTTCCACATGGATTGAGCACTTACTTAAAGAGCAAAAAATTGCATATGATGGTATACAGGACTCAGGAGGAGGTGTATAAATATAAATTTTAGATGGTCATGTTTCCAAAGTGTCTAGTAAATACTCTAATTTATTTCTGGATAAAAAATAGTATTTGAAAGTTTGATTAAATTATTAATATTAAGCAAGATATACAGAGTAAAAAATATAACAATTGTTATATAACTATAGTTATAAATATAAAAAACAATAAAAAAATATAAAGATAGGTGAGAAAATGGTGAGAATACCTGAATTAACAAGAGGAATTGCAAATGATGTAACAGAATTAATAGGCAATACACCTCTTGTAAGATTAAATAGAATAACTGAAGGATTAAATGCAGAGATAGTGGCGAAACTTGAATCTTTTAATCCTCTAGGAAGTGTGAAGGACAGAATTGGAGTTTCAATGATAGAATATGGAGAAGAACAAGGTCTTATTAATAAAGATACGGTTTTAATTGAGCCTACAAGCGGGAACACCGGAATTGCACTGGCATTTGTGGCTGCAGCTAAAGGTTACAAACTTGTATTAACCATGCCTGACACCATGTCTATAGAAAGAAGAAAGCTTTTAGCAACATTTGGTGCAGAAATAGTACTCACTCCTGGTGCAAATGGTATGCCGGGAGCAGTGGAAAGGGCAGAACAGCTTGCAAAAGAGATTCCAAATGCAGTCCTTCCACAGCAGTTCAAGAATCCTGCTAATCCAAAAATACACAGAGAAACCACTGCAGAGGAGATCTGGAGGGACACGGAAGGTAAAGTGGATATTTTAGTCTCTGGTGTCGGTACTGGTGGAACACTAACTGGAGTTGCAGAAGTGATAAAAGAAAGAAACCCTGATTTCAAGGCGGTTGCAGTTGAACCTATAACTTCGCCAGTATTATCTGGAGGAGAAAAAGGACCTCACAAAATACAGGGTATAGGGGCAGGATTTGTCCCTGATGTCCTTAGAACTGACCTGATCGATGAGATCATCCAGGTTAAAGATGAAGATGCGGGACTTACCTTACTTCGACTTGCAAGAGAAGAAGGGATACTTGCAGGTATTTCATCAGGTGCTGCAACGTTTGCTGCTCTTGAACTAGCTAAAAGAGAAGAAAATGAAGATAAAAGAATAGTTGTGGTACTTCCAGATACTGGGGAAAGATACCTGAGTGTTGATTGGGTATTTGAAGAAATTTACAAACCATATGATGAGACAATATTTCCAAGAATATAGAAATTAGGAAGGGCATTTAATGTTTATTGCATTAAAAATAATTTCTAATATTTTTTATAATTTCTAAAGAGGCGTGTACATGTTTGAACGAGTTAGAGAAGATATACAAATGGTTATGCTAAGAGATCCTGCTGCAAGAAGCAAGTTAGAAGTATTTTTTACCTACCCTGGACTTCACGCTATCTGGCTATATAAAATTGCTCACAGGTTATGGATTAGCAATCATCACTTTTCAGCTAGCATATTATCTGCTATAGCCCGCTTCTTTACTGGAATAGAAATACATCCCGGTGCAATCATTGGGAAAAGGGTTTTCATAGATCATGGAATGGGAGTCGTGATTGGGGAAACCGCAGAAGTCGGGGATGATGTTTTAATTTATCAAGGTGTTGTATTAGGTGGAACTAGCCTTGAACGGAAGAAAAGGCATCCTACAATTGGTAGTGGTGTTGTTATTGGTTCTGGGGCTAAAATAATAGGTAATATTACAATAGGGGACTGTTCTAAAATAGGTGCTGGTTCAGTAGTCTTAAAATCTGCTCCAATGGGATCTACAGTTGTTGGAATTCCTGGAAGAAATGTTAAAGAAGAGCGTAAATGCGCTATAGATTTAGATCATGGAGAATTACCGGATCCAATTGCAGAAGTGATCAAACTTATTTTAAAGCGCCAGGATGAGATGGAAAACCAGATTAGAGCGTTAGGAATATCAACTTCCACTTTAAAAATGAACGAAATATTTGAAAGAAAGTCAGAAATTGAAGAAATATTTTCAGAAGGTGCGGGTATATAGCAAGTTTTTTTCAAATAGTACTATTCCAATTAAACTTCTGTTCAGATTTAGATCTATAAGAAAAATTAATAAGTAAATATAAATAGGTTATTTACTCACAAATATTCATTTAAATTTTACAATTTCATTAAAATAAATATAATCATTTAAATTTCAAAACTGTAATATTATAGGGGCGTGATAGAATGAGACCACCATGTGAAATAGTTGTATGGTATGTTATTCCAACTATAAGGTCTGAATTAGCTAAAGAACTGCTTAATTTAGGTATGAAGCAAAAAGAAATCTCAGAATTACTTGATATAACACAACCTGCTGTATCACAGTATATAAGCGATAAAAGAGGACATGGAATTGAATTTGACAAACAAACAAAGGATAAAATAAAACAATTTGCTTTGGATCTTAAAGAAAAAAGAATTGACAAGGGTGATATGATCCGTAGAATCTGTGATATATGTAAGTATGTTAAAGAAGAAGAAATAATATGTCAATTACATAAAGAAAAAGATAACATTCCTGGAAACTGTAATGCGTGTATGGGTTCTAAAAGAGATGTATATATGGATTACTGCATCTAATTGACATGTTTTACTTATCTTCCAAATTAATGCCAACTTCTCTTAATCTGCTTCTTATTTTATCCGAAAGTTCATAATCTTTCTTTTGACGGAGTTTTCCTCTTACATCAACCAGTATATTAATTAATTCATCTTTCAAATCATCTTTAGATGATTCAAATGAAAAATTAAGCCCTAAGATACTTCCAAATTCATTTAATAAGTTTTTTATTTCTTTAAATACATTTTTCGAAATATTTTCTTGATTTATCCCTTTGTTTATGTCTCTAATTAAATTAAAAAGTGTTGAAAGTGCAATAGGTGTGTTAAAATCGTTATCCATAGCTTCTAAAAACTCTTTTTTGGCATCTTTCAATATTTTATGATATACTTCGTCAGTTTCGCTTTCTTCAACTATATCTGTTTCCAGGAGCTTTTCAACAGTATCCATTAATTTATAGATTCTTTTAAGACTATTTTCAGATTGTTTAAGCGCATCATCGCTAAAATCAATTGGACTTCTGTAATGAGTGGAAAGAACAAAATATCTAAAAACCTGAGGATCATATTCTTTGAGCAGTTCTTCAATGGTAATAAAATTTCCAAGGGATTTGGACATTTTTTCTCCGCTAACGTTTAAAAAGCCTGTATGCATCCAGTATTTAACCATGGGCTTTTTACCAGTGGCAGATTCCATCTGGGCAATTTCCGCTTCATGATGAGGGAATATTAAGTCCAATCCACCTCCATGAATGTCAAATTGCCCTCCAAAATAAGTTTCAGATATTGCAGTATCTTCAATATGCCATCCTGGCCTTCCAGGTCCCCATGGAGAATTCCATGCTGGTTCTTCATCCTTTTTTTTCCACAGGGCAAAATCGCCAGGATTTCTTTTTGTAGGTTCAGGATTAACCCTGCTGACATTTAATTCTTCAATACTTCGATTTGAGAGTTTTCCAAAATCTTCAAAACGTGATTCGTCAAAATAGACTCCAGTCGAAGTTTCATAAGCATAACCTTTTTCAATGAGTGTTTGAATTTGGGCGATGATTTCAGGGAGGTGTTCCATAGCTCTTGCATAATAATTAACATTGGTCACATCCAGTAACTCCATGTCCAGAAAATATAATTCCTCAAATTCCTTTGCAAGTTTTAATGGCCCAATACCAAGTTCACTGGCTCTTTTTATTATTTTATCGTCTATATCAGTGATATTTTGTAAATAGAAAAGACTGTACCCCCTGTATTTAAGATATCTTGCTATAACATCAAAGGCAATATAAGTTCGCCCATGCCCTATATGGGATTTATCATATACCGTTGGCCCGCATACAAACATCTTTATTCTATTTTCATTTATAGGCTTGAATTCTTCCTTTTTGCGGGACATGGTGTTATATACTTTTAGCATAGGACATCAAACTCAAAAATTTGATTAAAATAATTTATAGATTGTTTACAACCAGTAATTTGTATAGTTAGATTAAAAAAAGTATTGATTTGCTCAAATACTTATATTACATGTTAAGTCTTTTTTTATTATTTGAAGGCCGAGATTGGGATTTGAACCCAAGTATCGTGGTCTGCAGCCACGCACCTAGCCGCTCGGTCATCTCGGCAAATATGTAAATGATATATATAAATTAACAATTGTTATATAAATATTTTACTAAGTCTTATCATTATTATGTAATCATAAATTATAGATTTATTTTTAGATAACTTGTAGTTATCGAATTCTGGATATAATGGTTCTTTACCCAACAAAAATCACTCGTAAACTTTAAATATGAAGAATATTATTAATTAATATAACAATTGTTATAATAAATTTTTCATAGATTTTTTTCACTTGAAGAGTACTGATTCTGATTTTCAAAATAGTTAGTCACCATTCAAGAATCTATGTGTTAGGATGCCAATAAAAGTTTATTGGAGTAGATTAAATGACAGAAGAAAAGAAAAAAGAATATGGATTAAGTACATTAGGATTGCATGTAGGACAGGAAGAACCTGATCCAGCAACAGGAGCAAGGGCGGTGCCAATTTATCAGACATCATCATATGTTTTTAATGATACAGAGCATGCAGCTAACCTTTTTGCTCTACAGGAGTTCGGGAACATATACACAAGGATAATGAACCCAACCAACGATATATTTGAAAAAAGAATAGCAGCTATAGAAGGAGGAAACGCAGCTTTAGCTGTAGGTTCAGGACAGGCAGCAACTACATTTTCGCTACTTAACCTCAGTTTACCTGGAGATGAAATAGTTTCAGCAAACAACCTGTACGGTGGAACTTATCAACTTTTCAACTACACATTTCCAGAATTAGGCAGAAAAGTAAACTTTGTGGAATCAACTAATCTGAAAGCATTCGAAGATGCAATCACTGATAAGACTAAGGCAATTTTTGCTGAGTCAATAGGAAACCCAAAGCTGGACGTACCTGATTATGAGGATATAGCGAAAATAGCTCATGAAAATGGAATTCCATTTGTGGTAGATAATACTACTGGGGTTGGACTTGTAAAACCACTTGAACATGGGGCAGATATTACAGTTTTATCTGCAACTAAATTTATCGGCGGACACGGTACATCCATAGGTGGAGTAATAGTTGATGCGGGCAAATTTGATTGGGGAAATGGTAAATTTCCTGTCTTTACAGAGCCAGATCCAAGTTATCACGGCTTAAAATACTGGGATGTATTTGGGGACTTACCTGGACTTGGAAACATAGCTTATATAATTAGAGCAAGAGTAAGGCTTTTAAGAGATATTGGGGCTGCTTTAAGTCCTTTCAATGGTTTCTTATTTTTACAAGGACTTGAAACACTGGATTTAAGGGTAAAACAACATTCAAAAAATGCATTTAAAGTTGCAAAATTCCTTAAAGAACATCCATCTGTAAACTGGGTTAACTATCCTGGATTTGAAGATGATCCATCCCATAAAGTCGCTTCAAAATATTTAAAAGGAGGTTACGGGGCTTTAATTGGATTTGGGATTAAGGGTGGACTTGAAGCCGGTAAGAAATTCATTGAAAACACTCAGCTTCTCTCTCATCTTGCAAATATTGGAGATGCAAAGAGCCTGGTCATTCATCCTGCTTCAACAACTCATCAACAACTAACTCCTGAGGAACAGGCTCAAACAGGGGTTACAGAAGACTTTGTGAGACTTTCCATTGGGATTGAAAATGTTGAAGATATTATAGCAGATATTGATCAGGCACTGTCTAAAATTAATTAAAAAAAAATTCCTGTCTGTCTAAATCATATTAAATGATATGGACAAATTCAATATTATGGGTTTTAGAAAAATGAAAAAGGAATCAATAGGACTCACTGAAACAAATTATTATAACCTTTCCGATGATTTAACATTAGAAGGTGGAGGCAAACTTAAAGAAGTAACAATAGCCTATGAAACCTATGGTAAATTAAATAAGGAAAAAAGTAATGCTATTCTAGTCTGCCACGCCCTTTCTGGAGATGCTCATGTTGCTGGATGGCATGAAGGGGACAGAAAACCTGGCTGGTGGGATAGTATAATAGGCCCTGGAAAATGCCTGGATACAGAAAGATATTTTATAATCTGTTCCAACATTATTGGTGGATGTAAAGGCTCAACTGGCCCTTCTTCAATCGATCCAGAAACGGGTAAACCATATGGTCTGAATTTCCCAATAATTACCATTTTAGATATGGTAAATGCTCAGAAAAACTTGGTGGACCATCTTGGAATTAATCAGCTATTTGCAGTTGTTGGAGGGTCAATGGGAGGAATGCAGGTCCTGCAGTGGTGTGTATCCTATCCAGATATGGTTAGATTGGCAATTCCTATAGCTACAGCCGCTCATTCTGCTCCACAGCAAATTGCTTTTAATGAAGTGGGTAGACAGGCAATTATATCCGATTCCAAATGGAATGAGGGTGATTATTATTCTGATGAAATTCCTAAAGTTGGATTAAGCCTTGCCAGAATGATAGGGCACATAACGTATCTATCTTACGAGTCAATGTACCAGAAATTTGGTAGAAGGCTTCAGGATAAAGAAAAATATGGATTTGATTTTTCACTTGATTTTGAGGTGGAAAGCTACCTTCACTACCAGGGAGAATCTTTTGTTAAGAGATTTGATGCAAATTCATATCTCTACATAACAAAAGCCATAGATTATTTTGACCTTACTAAAAATGGATCCCTTGCTGAAGGATTTGAAGATGTAAAGGCTAAATTTCTTGTGATTTCAGTTAATTCAGATTGGTTATACCCTCCTGCTCAATCAAAAGAAATAGTAATGGCTTTAACTGCAAATAACATTGATGTGAGTTATCATGAGCTTAAATCTTCCTATGGGCATGATGCTTTCCTTCTGGAGGAAGGACAATTAAATTACATAATTAGTGGATTTCTCTCAGATATCCATGTAGAAGATGTGATGACGGGTGAAATAACCAAAATAAGTGAAGAATCCAGTATGGAAGAGGCAGCAAGACTCATGCTTGAAAATAAAGTTACTCATTTACCAGTAGTTACAGATATGGATAATTTAATAGGAATAGTAACTGCATGGGATATTTCAAAGGCAGTTGCATTGAAATGCAGTAAATTAGAAGAAATAATGACTAAAGAAGTCATTGTATCTAAACCTGGTGACCAGATTGAAAAAGCAGCTGAGAAAATGAAAAAATATAATATTTCGTCCCTTCCAGTTGTTGATAATGATCACAGAGTAATTGGAATCATAACTACAGACCATATAAGCACATTGATAACCAGAGATATTGAAAAAATTTAAGATAATTAAATTTCATAGTAATTAATAATTTATAAGGTTAAAGAAAATCAGTGATTTTCTGAATCCCAAATCAAAGTTTTTGAGGTTGAAGGAAAATATATAAAATTTTTTGAGGTGAAATAATGATTTATATGGATCATTCAGCAACATCACCAGTTGATCCAGCAGTATTTGAGGCGATGAAGCCTTATTTTGTGGATGAATTCGGAAATGCATCTACTTTATATTCTCTTGGAAGAGACGCGAGGAAAGCAATGGAAAATGGTAGAGCACAGGTTGCATCACTTATAGGGGCAAAAAATGAGGAAATAATTTTTACAGCTGGCGGAACAGAGTCTGATAATATCGCCATTAAAGGTACAGCTTACAGATTAAAGGATAAAGGAAATCACATAATCACCAGTGCCATAGAACACCCTGCAGTTGATGAAACGTGCAAATATCTGGAAAAAAAGGGGTTTGAAGTCACATTTCTTCCTGTTTATCAAGAAGGAATTGTTAAAGTATCTGATTTAGAAGATGCAATAACTGATAAGACTATTTTAATTACAATTATGCATGCAAACAATGAAATAGGAACGATCCAGCCCATATCCGAAATTGGAAAAATAGCCAGAGAGAAAGGAATTTATTTCCATACTGATGCAGTTCAGACAGTTGGTAAAATCCCCGTAAACGTTGAGGAATTAAGCGTGGACATGCTTTCCCTCTCGGCGCACAAGTTATATGGTCCTAAAGGGATAGGGGCGCTTTATGTTAAAAAAGGGGTTAGATTAGAACCTTTAATTCATGGAGGGGGGCATGAAAAAGGATTGAGGCCAGGAACAGAAAATATTGCAGGGATCGTTGGACTTGGCAAGGCATGTGAACTTGCCCAGAAAGATCTTTCCGAAGATGCGAAATATATAACAGATTTAAGGGACAAATTAATAGATGGAGTATTGAATTCAGTAAAAGAATCATATTTAAATGGACATAGAACTAAAAGACTTCCAAATAATGTTAATTTGAGGTTTACAAGTATTGAAGGAGAATCGCTAGTATTACACCTTGATTCAAAAGGTATAGCTGCTTCAACCGGCTCTGCATGTTCTTCAAAGAAATTAGAACCATCACATGTTTTAATGGCCATAGGGCTTGAGGAAGTTGATGCACACGGATCGCTACGTTTAACCCTTGGAAAGGAAAATACTAAAGAAGACATTGAACTTGCAATAAAGTCCATTAAAGAAGCAGTTGAAACCCTTAGAAAGCTTTCCCCACTCTGGTGTGAAGTACCAGATACATAAAGGGAATAAGATTTATTTATGAGTGATTAGAGGTTGATTATATGTATAGCGATAAAGTAATGGAACATTTTCAAAACCCAAGAAATGTTGGTGACATAGAAGATGCAGACGGCGTTGGAACAGTGGGAAATCCTGTTTGTGGAGATTTAATGACTATTTATATTAAAGTAAAAGACGATGTAATTGAAGACATTAAATTTAAAACATTTGGGTGCGGTGCAGCTATTGCAACAAGCAGTATGGTCACAGAAATGGCTATGGGGAAAACTCTTGAAGAAGCCCTGGCAATTACAAGAGACGATGTTGCAGATGAACTTGAAGGTCTTCCACCAGTTAAAATGCACTGTTCAAATCTTGCAGCCGACGCACTGCATGCTGCAATTGATAATTACAGGGAAAATAAGACAAAAATTAAAGATATATGCAGTGCATGCGAAGAAGAATAAACATTATTATTTAAATTCTTTTTTCTTTTATCTAATTAATTCTATTTTATCTCCGGTTTTTAATATCCCTCTCTTTATTACTCTTGCAAAAATACCTTCTTTTGGCATTATACAATCTCCCGCCTGATGGTAAATTGCGCAGCGGGTGTGACACTCTTTACCTATTTGAGTGACTTCAAGAATGACTTCCTCTCCTAAAAGTAGCTTCGTACCCAGGGGTAGGATAGTGAGATCCATTCCTTCGGTGGTTAGATTTTCTGCAAAATCTCCAGGATGCACATTTAAGCCAAGAGCCCTCATTTTATTTATACTTTCAATAGCAAGTAAGCTAATTTGGCGGTTTGTATGATTGCTACTATGGGCATCACCGATAATGCCAAAATTTTCCTTTAGACATGCTCTTTCTACATTTATTTTCTTTGTTTGTTTCTTTTCACTTGTACAAACAGCAATAATTTTAGCTACCATAAAAACAGTCATAAAAGTTATTTTAAAAATAGAAAAAAAATGGGTTAAAAAATAGTTTATTATTTGCCAGCTATTGCAACTTCCCCAGCTTTAATATCTCCATTGCCTTTTAATTTTTTAAAAATTAATTCTGCAACTCTCTCTCCTGAAAGAAGCATTCCTCCAAAGGTAGGTCCCATTCTAGGCTGGCCGAATGTAGTTGCAACTGACATTCCAGTTACAAATAATCCTGGGAAGACTTCTTTTGTATGTTCCACAATAGCATCTTCAGACTTCTCAACCCACATTCCTCCGAATCCTTCAATGTCTACAAGTCCACGTTCTTCTAATGATTTTACAACTACTGCATCATGTCCAGTTGCATCTATTACAATTTTTGATTCAATAGCAACAGGGTCAACACATGTAATGGCCCGTGGAAGGGCTGATACTGGTGTCCAGTTCATAACAATACCGTTAACACGTTCATCGCGTAAAACAACGTCATCAAACCTGGTCATGTTTATAACTTTAGCTCCAGCATCCATTGCACTTGCTATCAGCTTAGAACATGCATGAGGACCATCTGCAACGAATAGTCCTTTCGTTACTTCCTCATAAGGTACTCCGATTTCATCAAGTATTTTTTGACCGGGAGCTCTTACGGTTAGTTTGTTCATCAGGTAACCGCCTATCCAGAAACCGCCGCCCAGATAGTTGTTGCTTTCTATTAATAGTGTTTTAACACCTTTTTCTGCGAGTTTTTTTGCAGCTACAAGCCCGCTTGGGCCTGCCCCAACTATAATTACATCACTTTCAATATAGTCTATGAATTCATTTGCAAAGCCTTCTACAATGGCCTTTGTTACTTCTTTTTCAGATATTTTTGAAAAATTCATTTTTCTATCCTCCATCTTTTATCAATAATTTCCATGAAATTGGTTAAATTATAGTTTAGGAGAATGAGGATTTATCCTCCGTGTATTACGTTTATGACCTTTACACGATCTTTGCTGGTTAAAATAGTGTTTTCATTAACTATTTCTCCATTTTTTATAATCATAGCTTCAAATAAATTTATTCCAAGCTGTTTAAGTAGTTCTTCACCAGAAACTTTATCTTTATTTATATTTATTTCATTTTCAGTTCCCATTCCATCTGCTATTGTAACTTTCAAACTGTCACATCCGATTTGAATAAAAATTACTGAAAATTTTTATCAAGTGTGTGCTAAAAGGTTCATATTATCTTTCTTAACAATAGTTATATAACAACGTTACATATAAGTTTTATGTTATTTCAGGGGTTGTAGAATTAATGGGTGTTGGAAAAATCTGTCAATAATACCCGA
>DAVZ01000035.1 GCA_002505765.1 Methanobacterium sp. UBA176
CAAAATCTACTTAGCTATAAATAATCTATTCCAGTTTGATAATTATGAGAAAAATGTTTAGAATAAGTTTAAAAGTTATTTAAAGAATAAAATAAGTAATTTAAAACGAAAATTGGGTTTTTATTTGTTATCTGTTCAGCTGTATTTCAATGGCTGAAACGTTACTGCTTGTCCCCTCTCTGTTTAATATCTCTTCAGTGCTGATTTCAATGTTACCCAGTTCCACATCCTCAATGAACCTATTTTTTACAATTTCTGCAACGTCAACGGCCCGGCTGATGGCTCTTCCTCTGGCCTTTAAAATTACTTCTGAAGTTCCACCGTTCATCTGGGTTACAACAGCTAAAACATAATTCATTACCGGCTTTGCTCCTATGTATACTACATTTTCTTCTGACATTCTATAAGACCTCCAAAATGCTATTAATACTATTATATTAGGATATGTTATTATATACAATTATGGGAATAATCTCGTATTCAGTGATATATCTTTTAACAAGAGCTTTGTCCCATTTTAAATCTAAATATTTAAAAATACAATATACCATTTAAAGGGATTAATAATGCCAAAATGATTAGCAGAATTTTATTTTTTCCTAAATTTTTTAATTAAGAATTTATTGTTTTAGGAATTTATTAAGATTTTAACAACAATTTTTATCTGATTTTTTAAGCCTAACGCTTTATTGAGCAATTTATTTTCAGATATACTATTTAAATGCGTAAATGCCATCAAATAACCAGGGGAAGGTTGTTCAAATACTGCTGAATCAGTAAATGAAAATATAAAAGTCGCTACAAAAATTATTTTTAAGGGTAGTTTTTTTCTCTTTCCAGGCTTCCAGACCACCTTCCAGGTTGTAAACGTTGATGAAACCCTCTTTTTCATCAAGTTTTGTACTTTACATTCTCTAACTCCTGATTTGCAGTAGACAATGCATTTTTTGCTTTCAATCCAGTTTCATGTTCTATAAATCAGGGCCGGTGCAGTCAAGATTCTCTTCACCTTTCATATGTTCTTTAGAAAAATCCCAGGGAGCTCTAACATCCAGAATAATGCAGCTGAAAATTATTTTTAGAGTTTTCTATTAATTTAAACATATTTTCAGGAGTTATGGTTTCTTTAGATTGATTTTCTCCAGATTTCATATAAATCCCCAATGGATTTTAAAAGTTTTAAATTTATTGTAAACTATTTGACACAAAAGATCATGCTCATGTCATAAATAGTAAAATTCATGGAAGCGCTATTTTTTAATCCCGTCCTGCAGGTTGAGGCTGGAAATAAACAAATTAATGATAATATCCTCTGAAATAAAGTTTTGTTCATTTGCAGAGACTTTTTCATCCATTACGTCAACTATATAATCTATGAGTCTCTTTATTGAATCTTCCCATTCCTGGAATTCATTTGATTCCAGTATTTGATTGATTTCATCATTTGTAAATTCCATGATATTTTTCTCCTAGGTTGCTGTAGTCCCTTAACCTTTTATCTTTTTTAAAATAATAAAATTAATTCTAATATAAGTTTAATTAACTTAAAGAAATTAATCAGGTTCTATTAAACCATTAACCGAATTAAATTAAGTTATATTTGAAAATCAATATGATAATCGTTAAATTTCTGAAATCATTTTACGCGAATTCTATGTCTCCATGCTTTAAGCGTTTTTGTGGATACACTCTGCCATTTGAATTTATTTTTATTAAAATTTTGGCCATTTTTTTATTCCCCTGCAAGTTCAACGATCGAAACTAAATCATATTCGCCAAAGGTGTAATAAAGACTTAAACTTCCACCAAGTTATTCTATCGAACTTTTAAGAGCTTTAATCCTTTTTGAGGCTTCATCAAGGGTTTTTCTCCCTTGTTCTGTCCATTTCCCCAAAACAAATATTTTAACATATTTTCACCCCCTGTAGCGTGCTATTATATATTACAATATTATATTTTATAACTTGTAAATATTTTTGTAATTTATAAAAACTCAGATAAGTATTAATTTCAATTTATAAGACTATAGTAAACCATATTTTAAGAAAATGTATATATAAATAACAAATTTTCCAGAATTAACCCAAATATTTACCATTTAATTTTCTAATCACTCAGATATTTTCACCCTTCTAAACTTGGATCTTCAATTTTCTATTATCTATGAAAAAGAATTTACTCAATAAATTCCATAATTATAATTTGGTTGAGGAAACTGAAGCCCGAAAAACTATGTTTTCCTGCCTTAAAATCATAGATTTTGAGGGTTTTCGAACTAAATTCTTTGAATTTGAGGTGAATTAAATGCCTGTTGTACATGTAAACATGTGGAAAGGAATCAGTCAGGAAAAAATAGAATATATAATTGAGAATATTACCAGAGTCTTTGTGGATTTGGATATTCCTGCAGATGCTGTAAGCGTAATCGTACATGAAATTCCAAAGGAACATTGGGGTGAGGGTGGAGAGACCTGTGCAGTACGATTTAAAGATATAGAACCATAAAAACAGTGAAGAAGATTTTTCCAATATACGATATTAGGTACTAATTAATTTAGCTAATTAAACGTGTTATGAGGGATAAACATCTTTAAAAAGATATTATTACCAACTGACGGCTCTAAAAATGCAGAAAGAGCAGGAGCAATGGCAATAGAACTTGCTAATTTAAGTAATGCCGATATCTTTGTTTTATACGTTGTTGATACAAGTTATTTTGCATCACCCAGAATCGCAAATTACAGGGTAAATCTCTTTGATGAATTAATGGAAGAAGGGAAAAAGGTTGTTGAAGATTTTAGACAAAGATTAGAAGAAAGCCAATGCAAGGGGATATGTAAAAATGCAAACCTGATCTCCATGGTTAAAGAGGGAAAAACCTACAATGTCATACTGGAAACCATGGATAAAGAAGGCATCGACCTGACAATTATTGGAGCTTCGGGCAGGCACGGTCTGGATAGATTATTACTTGGAAGCGTAACCGAAAGAGTGGTAAGAGAATCAAAACGCCCTGTTTTAATTGTGCCTTAAATTCTATTTTTTCGGAAAAGTCCTCAAAATCTTCGATTTTCAACTGCTCTAGCTGCGGGAAAAATGGAATCAATTGAATCAATAACGCAAAATCTAAATCTAATTCATAATATCAGGCGATTACAGTTGCAAAATTAGTTTGGGTGGCTGGTAATTTAATATCGTTTACAGTATCAACTTCAACTGGGTTTTCAATTTCTTTTAGGTGAAATATAAAATTAAACCATGCTTTTACACGGATTTTTTCTTCCCCTACCTCAATATTCATTTTTATACCTATAGGTTGTTTTAATGAATATTTCTCTACTCCAAAGAATTTATGTGCGTCTAATATTTCTAAAGCTACAGGAATATTATTTTCATCAAAATCAAGGATTATATTGCCCTTAATTTCTATTGATTCCTTATACTTATATTCATTTATGTTACGTAGATACAATGTATCTGTTTTTGTATCATATTCCTTAATTAATTTAAGTTTTGGTGCAACCTTCTTTTGTTAATTGTTCATATTTTGTTACTGCCTCTATATTTTTTGTGGAATCATGAATTAAATCCACAACAATGATTAAATCGTGTTCATTATTTCTTATAGTACTGTCAGGATGTTTATTGATAATTTAAAACGCATATCCCTTTGTATCACTACCTTTACTGGTCTTTGATTAAGTAAGCATATAAAAATCCATTTTTCATCATATCCTCTATCAAAGATACTATTGTAACAATGAGGCAAAATTTCTATTTGTTTTTTAGAAATATGGGAAAATAATTGAATAAAAGCATCTTCGTCCATAATTCAATGTTTATCACAGATTATTATTAAACATTGGTATTATTTTTGTTATTACAGGATTTATAGTGCTTTTTTTAGTTAGTGCTAAAAAATAAACTATTAAAAAGTATTTTAACAATCATAATTAGAATCTTTTAATCTGAAAATTTCTCAATAAACCACTCAATAAGCTCACTACCAATACTTATCTTTGAAGGCGGTGGCGGGATCTCCTCTGGAGCGAACCATTTCGCGTCTAAAATCTCCTCTCCGTCAACCTTTATCTCACCGCTTTCATATTCTGCCGTGAAACCGAGCATGAGGGAATGGGGAAAGGGCCAGGACTGACTGCCGAAATATTTAAAATTTTTAACATTAATACCCACTTCTTCTTGGGTTTCCCGCTCCACGGCCTCTTCGACTGTCTCACCAGGCTCAACAAATCCGGCGATAAGACTGTATCTGTCTTTAAGGCCATATGAGTGTTTGGCCATTAGGAGCTTACCGTCTTTCACGATAGCGGTGATTACGGCTGGTGAGAGACATGGAAAGCTCATGTGCCCGCAGTTGGGGCACTTTTTGGCATTGTCATATTCCCATTTTTCTGTTGGGGTGCCGCATTTCCCACAGAACTGGTGATTTTTGTCCCAGTTGATGATCTGGATGGCCCGCCCCGCCAGAAGAAATATATCCTCATCCAGAACGTCGTAGAGTAGTTTTAAGTCCTCGAATGCCATGCCTTCCAGGGCGCTGGTTTCGGGCTTGACTTCGGCAACGTAACAGTCATGGCCGTCAAGTGTGCCGAGATAATGCTCTCTTATGGGAATAATTGAGAATTCTTTAAGGCTATTGGTAAAAGGGAGTTTTAAATCGTTTTTGGGGTTTATGAGCAATTTAGCATCGTTGAAAATGAACCAGTAGGCAGGAATGTTACTTGCACATTTAGGTGTGACTGCAGGGATATACCTCTTGTAGATACTTTCTTTTGACATTAGTAATAGATAATTTAAGATGAGATAAATAATTATTCATGAAAAAATTCTAAAATTATAATCTGGTTTAGATTTTTGGGTAATAGTAGTTATTCTGGGTTTAGCATATCGAAAAGAAAATAAATTTTCTTTTTCATTTTTTATTTTGATTTTAATGGGTTTTAAAGGTAATAATTGCTACTAACTAATGCATATTCTGTTTATTTTAGTTACTTATTAATATTAGTGATAACCAATCAATAATTACAGGATAAATTGAATATATTCAGTGATATCAGATTTAAATGGATTATTGTCACACTTTTCACTTCTTTAATGTGCACCATTAAATTGAATTCATATTAAACGTATTTTTCATCAATCGGGCATAAAGGAGGTGAAAAAGATTAGAAAACAAGAGAAAACATTATTAAAAAAATTATTTTTCATATTAGGTATAACTCTTTTCCTTTTATTTACAGTTAGCTCTGTATCAGCAGCTAATTGGACTGTAAATCCTGGTGATTCAATTCAATCAGTTGTAAATGGAGCTGCTGCCAATGACAATATTACAGTAAATGACGATAATGGGAATCCCTATAATTATACTGAAAATGTGGTTGTAAACAAAAACCTAACCTTAAAAGCAAATGGAACGGTTGGTGTTAATGCTCAAAATCAGAATAATCCGGTTTTTAGAATAGATAACAGTGGAAGTGGTTCAACCATTCAAGGATTCAGTTTAAAGGGAGTAACCGCAACTAACCAGGCAGTTATTTATCTAAATAATGCGAATTACTGTACAATCACAGGGAACACCATAATTGGGGATTATTATCCTGGAGCCCCTACGAATACCGTCAACTGGGGAGGAATCCTACTCTACAGTTCGGATTATAACCTGATATACAACAACACAGTTAATAACAACCTTTATAGCATAAGGCTGGATTATTATTCTAATTATAATCAGATCTACAATAATAACATTAACAACGGATATCATGGTATACGGATAACTGGTTCTTCCTCAAATAACGCTATTTACAGTAATAATATAATGGGAAACAATCAATATGGGATTTCGCAAACCAACACAGCCAATAATGGCAATACTGTTCACTTTAATCGAATTGTTGGGAACGTTTTAAGAGGCATATTCAATGAAGGACCATCAATTGACGCTACAAACAACTGGTGGGGTTCTTCTGGACCAAGTACTACCGGAACAGTAACTAGCAGTTCATATCTGGTCTTGATTATCCAGGCAAACCCTACAACAATTGGAGTTGGCTCTACATCAATTATAACTGCAGATCTAACACGAAACAGCAATAATGAGGATACATCAACCCTGGGACACATCATTGATGGCACAATGGTCCGTATTACTACTGATTTAGGAACTGTGGGCAGTAACTCAATTGAGAAACCTACCACGAACGGAAAAGCCACTGCCACATTAACTGCAGATGAAGGAACCGGAACAGCACACGTATCAGCACAATTAGACGGTTACACCACAACAACTACAGCAGATGTCACTATAAAGCCTTTAACAGTATATGTGAATGATGTAACAGGGAATGATGCTTATGATGGTGAAGCAGCCGTTTTTGATGGTATTCATGGCCCTAAAAAAACTATACAGGCAGGAATAAACACAGTAGCTGATTCAGGAACAGTATACATTGCAGCAGGAACTTACAAAGGATCAGGAAACATAAATTTAGATATTTACAAAAGTATCAATATTCAGGGATCAAGTAAAGAAAATACAATTATCGATGCAGAAAAACATAGCAACATATTTGACATATATCCTGGCTCAACGATTACAATAAAAGACTTAACCATTAAAAATGGTTCTGAATATTGGGGCGGTGCTATAGGTAATGCAGCTAATTTAACCATAATTAACTGTAATTTTGAAAATAACGATGCAGAAATTGGCGGTGCTATTTTTAATGTGGGTAACTTAACAATAGAAAATTGTAATTTCAGTAATAACAATGCTCAAGAAGAAGGAGGAGCTATATATAATGGGTATTTAGAAATGTTTCCAGGACAATTAGGCAGTTCAACTGTCTCAAATTGTGTTTTCACAGGTAACAAAGTAAATAGTGGTTCTGGCGGCGCTATCTTTAATGAAGAAGGTACTTTAAATGTAGCAGGATCTATTTTCACAAATAACACTGCTCCCAATAACGCTGGAGGAATTGACAACAGTGGTACAGTTACTATCACAGGTTCTAAATTCAACCAAAACACCGCTTTCTCAGCAGGAGCCATATTCAATAGAATAGAGAGTACTTTAACAGTAAAATACAGCAATTTCATCAGTAATATAGCCATATATGAGGGCGGAGCAATTTTAAACATGGGTACTGCAACCTTTATAGGCAACAACTTTATCAACAACACTGCAAATCTCTGGGCTGGCGCAATAAGTAACTACGGCACATTAACTGCAAATTTCAACCGCATCATCAATAATACCGCTCCACAGGCTTTTGACATCCATGCTGATGCGCAAAGAGGAACCGTTGACGCCAGATACAACTGGTGGGGTTCAAATAACGGACCTGGCCCTAGCAGTCTGGTGAATGTGAACCAGTACACTCCATGGCTGGTAATGAGATACAGCGCTGATCCAACAACTATCCAGCAAGGTAAAACTTCTACTTTGACTGCTGATTTCAGATATGATTCAAACGGAATATTCCACGATCCAGCAAATGGACACTTACCAGACGGAACACCAGTGACCTTTACCACTAATTTAGGTAATGTAGGCAGTAAATCGATTGTTATCGGAACCTTAAATGGTATAGCTACAGCAATACTACGTGGTGATGAGGGCACTGGCAATGCATTGACTTCTGCAATGCTTGACGGCCAAACATTAACTGCAACTGTGGCTATTACACCAGTAGTTAATGCAGCCAGCGAAACTTCAGAAGAAGGAACAGTAGGAATGCAAAAAACAGGACTTCCGCTGCCATTGATGGTTTTAGCCGTTTTAATGGTTCTTGGGGGAGTTTTATCGCCGAAAAGGAAATAATCTTTTTATTTCTTTTTTTATTTCTTATTTTAAAATTAAACGAACAGCAAGCTGAAGGTTTCTTTTTCGGGTGCAACTGCTGGCTGGTATCTTTTGAGCTTTCTCTTTTGGAGCTGATGGTGGGGGGCGTTGGGTAAATAATTATTCATTAAAAATAATAAATATTTTTGAATGTTTGATGTATAGAAATAGGATTTACTATGTATAATGACCCTATTAGTTATATGTGTTTATAAAACATTATTTTATTGGATTTTAAATCCGTATAATGTTCTAAATTGGAGTGACCTTGTTAATAGTTCATTAATGTACAAATAAAGAATCTTATTTTATTAGTAAGATAAAAAAGCAATTTTAGAAGAATTGATTTTTGATGAGGAAGCTGAATTTAAAAAGATAGTTGGCAAGGCTAACTCCTTGTAAATGTAAAAAAGAGCAATGGTCAACCTAAATTGCTTCATAAGGATAAATTAACAAAAGAAGAACAAATTGGATGTTTTGTATTGGGTAAATATTTTGCTAAAGAAATGGAACTTGCAGATACTTCTGAAGTAACAGTTGATGAAGTATCTGAAGGTTTAGGTATTAGTAAGGATATGGTTAGGGCAAGATTAAGTGATTTAGCCTCTAAAGAGATAGTCGATCGTCCCGGGAGAGGAAAATATGAAATATCTTTTTTTAAAATTGAAGAGTATTTGGATAATTTAGTGACTAAAATAGATACAGGTTGAGATTAATATGTCAGAAATTGGCGAAATAATGGAAAAATTAAAAGATCTTGAAGATAGAGTATCCAGATTGGAAGAGTCTAAAGAATTAGATGTTGAAAAAACTAAAAAGACAATATCCATACAGGAATTCTTAAAATCCAAAAGCATAAAAAATGATGTCCAAAAAACACTTGTCATAGGATATTACCTTGAAAAATATGGTATGATGAGCTCGTTTAATACAAATGATATTAAAAAAGGATACAAGATGCCAGAGAAAGAATTCCAAAAAATATTCCCGATAAGATTTATTTGAATGTAAAAAAAGGCCATATAATGGATTTTGAAGACAAAAAAGACAATTTAAAAGCATATATATTAACTAATTCTGGAGAAAAATACATAGAAAATGATTTTGAGGAGCAATAATCATGGATATTGAATTAAACGAATTAAAAGGAAAATTAGAGAATCATGAAAAAAGGATACAAAAATTAGAGAGTCTTCTTGAAAAAAACGTTCCTAAAATAGAAAAGAAAGATTCGATAAAAGAATTCATTATTTCTAAAAACCCCAAAGATTATGTTCAAAAGACCTTAGTTATTGGATATTATCTTGAAAAATACCTAAATATGGATTATTTTAATTCTAATGATATTCTAAAAGGATTTAAAGATGCCAAGGAAAAAGCTCCTTCAAAAAAGAAAATTTATGATAAAATTTCCCCAAATATTAAAAAAGGATATTTAATGGAAGCTGGAGAACTTAAAGGTAATAAAAAAGCATGGATGTTAACAAATTCTGGAGAAAGATATGTGGAAAATAATCTTCAGGAGTAATTAGATGTATAATGAAATTCGAAATAATCTTTCTACACAAATTGATGAATCACTTGTAGAAGATCTTCTAAATGAATATGAAGAAATTAAGAAATATCATGTTTTTAGGAGAATATGAAACAGCTATAAATAAATCAGGTAAATTTGTAGAAACTGTTTTGCAGATTTTAAAGTATATTATATCTGAAAAAGTAATTAATAATACTAAACTTCTTAGAATTAAAGATGTTTCTGAAGAATTACTTCAGACACCTGTAGATACTTATCCTGTGTCCATTCGGAAAATAATACCCCGATCTATTAATGCAATTTACACAATTAGAAGTGAAAGGGGTACAGCACATAAATCAGGCGATATTAAGCCAAATATCATTGATTGTAATTTTGTAGTATCTACATGTGATTGGATTCTTGCAGAATTCCTGCGATTATACCATAATTCTGATATCAAAGAGGTAGAAAACATTATGAATAGTTTAGTTGAGAATAAAAGTCTCGATAAAAAAGAAATTTCTATAATAGATTTTCTAAAATCTAAAGAAATAAATAATCATTCAAATAGGATTATGGCTATGGCTTATTATCTCTATAAGTTTAAAGATGTTGATCCTTTTAATATAAAAGATATAACTGAAATGTATTCTATAGCAAGAATAAACAAGCCAAAAAATCTCAATGACTTCATATCTAAGCTATTTAAAAGGAATTTTTATTAAAAAGAGGAAAAAAAGATGGCTTATGGGCATGGGGAATATCTAATGATGGAATTGATTTTGTTGAAAGCCTAAGTGTTTCAAGAGAATAAATAGTTTAAGTATGATACTATGAAAAAAGTTCTAAATATATCCTCTAAAACTAAATTAGACTTAAAAAAAATTATTGGTAAATGTATAGCAGTTTTAGGGATTACAGGATCAGGAAAAACTAACACATCAGCAGTAATTTTGGAAGAAATGTTAAAATACAAATATCCTATGACTATTGTTGATATTGATGGTGAATATTGGGGACTTAAAGAGAAATTTGAGCTTCTTGTTGTTGGCAAATCAAAAAATGTTGACATTGAAGTGAATGTAGAACATGCAAGACAAATTGCCGAAATGTCAATTTCTAAAAATATTCCTATAATATTGGATATGAGCGGATTTTTATATGAAGACATTTATGAATTTCTTTTAAATTATATGGAAGTATTATGGGATTTAGCAGGCAAATTTAGGAAACCTTATGAAATAGTTTTAGAAGAAGCACACGAATTTATTCCACAAGGTAATAGAAATGATTTAAAGGAAATCATTACAAGAATTGCTTTAAGAGGAAGGAAAAGAGGCTTAGGTACAATTATCTTAAGTCAAAGGTCAGCAAAAGTCGAAAAAGATGTTTTAACGCAATCAGAAATTCTTTTCCTTCATAAAGTTGTTCATCCATCAGATATACGGGTTTATAAAGAAATATTGCCAATTTCTTCTAAAGAAGCGTCAATTTTAATATCTAAATTGAATGTTGGAGATTGTATTTTCTTTTTTGAAAATGTATATAACGTAATCCATGTTAGAAAAAGAGATACTTTCCATGCAGGATTTACTCCTTCTTTAAAAGCAGTAAAAAGTCCAAAATTGAAAGTTGTAAGCAATGAGATTCTTAAATCACTTAAAAGTATAACAAAGACTAAGATTAAGGAAAAATCTGAAAAAGATAAGCTTCAGAGCAAAATACATAAATTGGAAGCACAACTTGCTGAAAAAGAAAATTATATTCAGAAATTAGAGAGAGACATAGAAACTCTTGGAAGGATAAGTGTAGAAGTTAAGCAGCCAGATATATCTCCAATTGATAAGTCATTGATTGAAAAATTAATGGTAAATGGATTTAACCAAGATAATAGCTCTGAAATACCTTTAGTTGATGAAAATAATATAAAAGAAAATATAGAATATGATCTGTTGCCAGAAAATGCAAAGGAACACATTAATAAGATTTTAAAGAGAATCAACAAACTTACAAAACCAAAAAAGGAAATTTTAAAATTTTTAGTTAATAGACATCCTCAGTCTTATACTTATTCAGAAATGGCTGAATGGATAAATTACAGTGAATCAACGCTTTATAAGAATCAACCCAATGAATTACTTAGAATGGGAATAATAAGTCGTGAAAGGAAAAATAATGGGTTTCATTATGCATCTAATTTTGATAATTTCGTAAAGAAAGAATTTAAAGTCTATTTGACTGAATCGGATAATGGAATTTTGGATTTAATTGAAAATTATCTTAAAAAGCAATTACAATAACTTTAATAAATCCTCAAATTTGTTCTCTAAAACACGATAATTCATTGGAAATTCAATCTCATTAAAAGAACTTCTAACAGTATCCTGCATTAATTTCCATGCAGGACCATCAGTGACCCATATAAAAGTTAAATCCTCTTCATCAACCTCTTTTTGAAGACTAATATATGCATTTGCTGTTTCTATTGGTTTACTACCCGTTGAACTATAGAAATTACATTCCATTACAATTTTAGGCTCATTATTTTTGTATATTACAAAATCAAATACTTTGTTCCTTTTTAATTTAATATTATCTTGAGATTTTAAGATTAGATTTGCATTAAATTCTCTTATTTTCTTTTTTAAGAATAGCTCTAATATTTGCTCAAAGATTTTTCCACTTCTATTTTTTCGAGCATTTGAGTCTAATCCAACTTCCATGCCTAAAATATAAGCATAAAGGTCATTAATTTTGACAAAAAGGTTTATTATCCCCGATTTATCGCAGAACTCAAGAATATCTTCTATTTCTTCATCTTTAACTTTTGGGATGAAGCTGATTTCTTTAAAGAATAATTTATCTCCTATATCTAAAATTACTATATTTTTATCCCGTATTGCAATTATTAAAGGAATTATAGGGATTACTTCAGGATATTTTTGGATTATTTCCCTTAATTTGTCTTTCCTCTTATGGCTTTCTACCTTAGATAATGAGTTTAATATGCTAATTTCTGTAACGCACTGTGCCATGTTTCTTTTTATCTTTTCCCAGTCCACATAGAACTCATATGAACGATTTGTTTCAAGCAGAGTCTTAAGAAAGTAGTCTATGTACTCTTCTTTACTTTCAAAATCAAGAACATCATATTTGACCATAGGAACATCCCAAAGCTATTATTGATAATTTCTAACTATTATCTCGTTTATTTTCCCTCTTCCTGAAGCATCGCAGTTTATATGTCTTTTTGCAGGAACTCTTTCGATAATATAATTTGTATAAAGTTCATCAAAAAATTCATCATCGGGATCTTCATTTTTTGGGTCGGAATTACTTAGCATTAAATGTGAACCTCGCTGATCCATCTCTTTAAAGAATTTAGCTAATCTAATCTGGTCTTCATCTGCAAAACCATCTTTAGCGTAACTTGTAAAGCTTGAGGTTTTATTTAAAGGGCGATAGGGTGGATCTAAATAAACGAAGCTGCCATTTTCAATGTATTTCTCTGATTCATAGAAATCATCACAGAATATTTCTGTATTTTTTAAAGCTTTACTAACTTCTTTTATGTTTTTAGCATCGCAGATAGTCGGATTTTTATATCTTCCAAAGGGAACATTAAATCCTCCTTTTTTATTCTGGCGGAAAAGACCATTAAAACAAGTTTTATTCAGAAAAATGAGGTAACTTGCTCTTTCTATCCATTCACTATTATAATTATCATAATCAAAGTCATTCATCTGTAAATTATAGTTATCACGGACATCATAATAGAATTCTTTTCTTTTTTTCTCTGATTTTTTGTGATACTCTTTCTCCATTTTACATAATATCTCTATTAACTCTTTGGAGTTATTTTGGATAGTTTTATAACCAATTATCAGTTCCGGATTAATATCAAACAAAAATGAGTTTTCTACATTATAATTTCTTTTCAAGAAAAAGAACATTGCTCCTCCTCCAATAAATGGCTCGATATAACTATCAATTTTCCTGGTTTTATGAATAAATGAGGGCAATCTCTTTTTAAATTCTGGTAATAATTGTGTTTTTCCACCTGCCCATTTTAAGAAGGGTTTAGCATCAGTTATTTCGCTAGCGGATTCTGAATTATATAAATTAGTCTGCATGTAATTTACTCCAGTAATATCTTTAGAAATAATTACTAATTACCTTTACTCTTATTTAAAACAAGATTGATTTAAAGAATTGTGGGTTCTTCCTTCAGCAACGAAGCGAGGATTTTTGATCAATCTTTTTTTTGAAAAAAGCACACGAAAAATTCTTTTTCGGGTGGGGGGGGCAAAAATTCTACGAATTTTTGGGCGGTTGATTTATCCCTCAACCTGCTCCAAAACCCCTTTCTCACCAGCTATTGACTTACCAGTCTCCATTTCATCATGATGACTCTCATGGAAAACTTCTCACCCCTAAGCGCAGATAACACAGCTGCTATTGCAGATACCGCTGCCCCAATGTAGAATGCAATCTTTAAAGACGGCATGAATGCATTGGCAAGTGTTTATGGAACTCAATAATCTATGATTTCGATTTTTTTGAAAAAGAGGATTTTAATATCCATTAATCCAAATTGTTATATATCCTATTTTTGGTATTGAGCCTGTAACTTTTGAGATAATCTGGCTTCTGGAAACTAGTTCTGGATCTGGTTCAGGGTTATTATCTCCTTTCATTTCATAGAGTGTATTTCCACTAGAATCATTTTTAATAGAAACTACTCTACTTATTATGGGATGTGGATACCATGTGGCATTATAGATAACTATATCTCCAACCTGGATACTATCTGGATTTTTATCAACTATTGCTATATCTCCTCTATAAAGAGCAGGTTCCATGCTGCTTGAGACAACTACATTCATTGATTCCTGTGTTTCGCCCGTATCTCCAGGATTAATACATCCAGATGCTCCAATAATGGCTAAAATTAAAAATAAAATTGTTATAATTCTTTTCACATTTCCGCCTCCAAATGGTTAAAATAAGGGACATTTCAAGGCTCGCTCTTCAAGATATTGACAAAAACTAACCTTAAAACTTCTACAATGGTCGCTATGACCAATCCAATCATGCCTATTATCAATAAGAATTTGAGGATATATGCAAATGCAATGGTCTGGAAGGTGAAGGGAAATATCACATATAAAGTGTAGGCGGCCACAAAACCAATGGCATTTAATATTATTTGCGTTATGCTTCTAAACCATCCCCTTTGATATATTAAAAAGGCGATATTGCCCAGTATATTGGCAATAATTGAAATATTCAAGATAAACAGCACCTGACTGAAAGTAGGTGCAATGAATGATAGATTCCAGTTTAAGAGATTGTTAACAATATATAAAAAGATTATATTGAATACAATTGCAGCGATAAATTCAGAGTTCTTAAATTCTTTTTCTTTTAATATCTGGTTCCTCGTCCATGATTTATTTTCTTCTACCTCATTCATGATCTTCTCCCCCTCTAAATTCTACTATTATTTTTAAATACTACAGATATAAATTTTATCAATATTTTAAGAGGGCAATAAACAGGGTCGTTTATTTTAAAGAGTTTATCTAAAGGGGTGATGAAATAATAGCCTCCAGGTGGACTATTTAGAACCTTTTAAAGATATAACTTCAAATATTTCTTAGATCTACATAGAGAACACAGCATTTAATATTAATTGATGTCCATGACATGTTATATCCCATTATAACGAGTAGTTATGAATAGGGGATTGTATTTGATGGTAGATACAGAAACTGCTAATATTTTAGAGGATAGGAATAGCAAATATATTGCTATGTTTGAAGTGGTTGATAGTGCTAAAACAAAGAAGAAATAGTAAATTTTTATGATGGAACAAAAAATTTGCACATTACTTAAGCAATGAAATAGATATTGAAGTTAATGCAAGTGTATACCTGTTTTGCGTAGCAATTTTCAGATTCAAATCTTTGATTAGAAGTTATGGCAGTAATTCCATATCTGATAATTATCAGGAAGAAATAAATATGGTTAAACAAAATCTGAAAGAAATTATTTTGAGGGATTATTCAAAATTTATTGAAATAAATGTAATTTCTTTAAATTAGCCGTAAATCATGTATAGGAGTAAATTGGGAAAGAAAATGGTTTACATGTAACATCAAAAGTAGTTCCTGAATTTAATTGGGGTACAGTACTTACAGATAATTCCTGTTATTGTAATTCATAGAAAACAGCCTAAAATGATTAATTTTGCTTCTAAGATTCATATAATCCATGTTTTAAATGATTTTTCCGTTTTTCTACTTTAAGCAAAGAAATATTAATAATAAAGCATATATTAATATGTAAAATGAATTTAGGAGTTGAAAAAAACATGCCCAGAGTAATACATTTTGAAATACCTGCAGATGATCCCGAAAGGGCTGTAAAATTCTATGAGGAAGTTTTTGGATGGAAAATTGAAAAATGGGAGGGTCCATTTGACTACTGGCTGGTAAAAACTGGAGAAGAAGACGAGCCAGGTATAAATGGTGCTATAAACACCAGAGAAATGGGAGAAATGGTCAAAAATGCAATTGGAGTAGATAATTTCGATGAATACGCCCAAAAAATTGAAAAGGCAGGTGGAAAAATGCTCATGGAAAAACAGACAATTCCAGGTGTTGGTTCTATAGCAGCATTTGAAGATACAGAGGGGAATGTATCAGTGATTATCGAGCAAGAACCAATGCCAGAATAGGTTTACACTCATGATTATTTATTTTCAAGAGGCTAATAATTCAAAATCAGAGAAAAGATAAGGGTAAATAGGGCTTTTGAAGACTCTGTTTTCGATGTTGAAGGGAATCTTTTTGATTCTTGAACAGCAAAATCCTCAAAAATCGAAGCATTCGAAGACTCTGTTTTCGATGCGTAAAATATGATTTTTGACAGATTTTAAGGAGTTAGAAAAATGATTAGCATTTT
>DAVZ01000069.1 GCA_002505765.1 Methanobacterium sp. UBA176
GACTATTTTAGGATTGAAATGCTGCAACCTGAGATCTCCTACACGGATTTTAAGATGCTTAAATCAGACTATTTTAGGATTGAAATTCAGACCACCATCCACCTATTTCTATTATATAATTGCTTAAATCAGACTATTTTAGGATTGAAATCTAAGTGAAACTACAGAGAAAACATGGTATGATTGGAGCTTAAATCAGACTATTTTAGGATTGAAATGTCCTCAATCTCAAGAGATTCAGTTATTAATTCATGCTTAAATCAGACTATTTTAGGATTGAAATTCAAGAAGAAAAGCAATATGTAATGTTCCTCCTATAGCTTAAATCAGACTATTTTAGGATTGAAATAAAGGTTGTTGTGTTACTCCATGTATTTGCTTTATAGCTTAAATCAGACTATTTTAGGATTGAAATCTCATTTTATCATAAACTTTTAGATGACTTAAAGAGCTTAAATCAGACTATTTTAGGATTGAAATGAAGAGGTTTTAATAGATTTAATTGAAGAAGATAACGCTTAAATCAGACTATTTTAGGATTGAAATTCATAGAAACCAGGACTGTGTTAAATGTTGTTCCTTCTGCTTAAATCAGACTATTTTAGGATTGAAATGTCCTTTAACCGCACATCTAAGATTCAATGAAACCGGCTTAAATCAGACTATTTTAGGATTGAAATAGAGCATTTCTAAGTGCCTTGCTACAAGCTCTTGTGCTTAAATCAGACTATTTTAGGATTGAAATAAAATCAGTTTAATATTACATGTACGTACAGGACCAGCTTAAATCAGACTATTTTAGGATTGAAATCTGCCAGGGGCGGGTAGCAGGCGCTGTTCAACAATTCAAAAGCTTAAATCAGACTATTTTAGGATTGAAATTCGATTACAGGTCTAAGAACAACAAGTGATTTTTCAGCTTAAATCAGACTATTTTAGGATTGAAATTCCTTGAAGATGCCATGCCAAAGCTTATCCAGGAACTGAAGTCTTATCGGGGCGGCGGGCAGATACCACAATCTAAAATTTATGATATTATTAACAGAATCGCAGGAGATGATTTGAGAGAAGCCTACCTTGAAATCTTACAGGAAATCTATGTATTTGGGGGGAATAAGGCAATTGATAAATACAATGAATTGACTGGAGAATCAAAGCCACGCATCTCTTTTGATATGTTTAAGCCTAACATGGAAGTGGTTAAATTATTAAAGGAGCATAGTTTCCAGGCTTCAGAAAGTACGATGATGCGTGTAACGGGTAATGTTATGCAGAGCCTTGCTGAGTCCTACCAGGAGGGGTGGGGTATTGACCAGGCCGCGGAGGATTTAAAGAAAGAAACAAGTGGGATGCGGGACTGGGAGTTGCAGCGTATTGCACGGACTGAAACCAATTCTGCGGCGAATGATGGTAGTTTTGATGAGATGGAAGAGCTTGGGGTGGATTTTCATAAGTGGATCACAGCTCGTGATGAGCGTGTACGGCCAAGTAGTATTGGTCCTGATGGTAAGCATAGATCTAAAAGAGACAGGAAAAGTAAAAATGGTAAAGGAACAGGTAATCACCGGATATTAGATGGTGAGATTGTAAGGCTTGGTGCTCCGTTTAGTAATGGTTTGGTTCGTCCTGGTGACAGGTCGGGGCCTATGGGTGAGTGGATTAATTGTCGTTGCACTTCTGTGCCTTACATTATGCCCTTGAATAAGATGGCTCCACCTGGAAAGGCACAGTTTAGAGAACATGAATTAGTTTCAAGACCTAAGCAGGTTAAAGGTTATACTGAGTTTAATCGTAAAAGTGAATTGTATGATTATGCTGATGAGAATTTAAAACATGATAAAGGTTTATATGATAGTAAAGGTAATTTAAATGGTAAAGGTAAGCAGGTGTTAATTTATAAAGAAAGAAGTAATGATTGGGCTTATGAAGTTAATAATATTTTAAGAACTGCTAAAAGTATTGAAGACGTTCCTTTGGAGTTTATTAAAGGGATTAGATTACTTGACAGCGCATTTAAGAATAAAAGTATTGATAAAGATATTATTGTTTATAGATATATGGATCCTTTTGAAAAACTGGAAAAACTGAAGACAGGAGCTATATTCCCTGAGAAAGGATATATGTCAACTACATGTTCATTAGATTATGCTTCTCAGATGTGGCATGAAAAAAGAAGGGAAGGGTACATTACAAGGATAAGAGTTCCTAAAGGATCGAAGTGTATTCAGGTTGAATCTGCCCTTAAATATAATTCTAATGAGAATGAAGGCGAGATATTGTTCCCTAGACGAAGGTCTTTATTAATACAGAATATTGATCATAAGAAAAGATGGATCGAATGCGAATTAGATGAGGAATAAATTTATATTAATTATGCAACACTATAATTAATTAAGGTGAATCTTTATGACAAGGATGACTAAAGAAGAACTTAAAAAAAGATACGATTATTTCTGTTCTCCTGTTAGAGATGAAGACATTATAAGTAAAGAGGAATGGGATAAAATGACTCCTGAAGAAAAGAAAAAAGTCAGGACTCCCATGAAAATCTAATTTAACTCTTTTAAATCCCTTCTTGCGAATTAATTACTCCCCCAAGTGACTTGGAGGGGTAATAGTTTCGCAAGGCTTAATTTAATATCTTTTTTATCAAGAATTAACCCTTTAGCATATGCTCTAAAACTAATTAACTCTTTAACGTATGCTCTGAATTCATTTTTAGTATCTATAGAGGTGATAATGGTATGCCGACAAGAACAACAGCACAAAACGGTAACTGGAGCAGCACATCCACCTGGCAGGGGGGAACAGTCCCTGTAAACGGTGATGATGTGGTTATACAGGCAGGGCATGAAGTACAATTCGATGTCAACCAAACAGGCTTCGCCACCGGACTTCTAAGCATGCAAATAAACGGGAAACTCACATTCAGGAATGATATTGTGACTGTTCTGAAGATGAATGGGAACATCACCGGTACGGGTGAATTGCATGTTGGGACAGAGGTAAATCCTATACAACGGCCTGCTCTGGGTGTGCAGAACAGATGCCAGCTAATTTTCAACAGCACAGCAACAATCAACATACCCACAATCCGTATGTATGGTTGGTATCCTGACAGGGAATATACTCAATTAGATGCCGCCGCTAGCCTTGGAACTAATACTATTGTTTTAAAAGAAGATTTAGGGCTACAGGAGGGAGATGTGATAGGAATAGGGTGCGGGACGGTCGCAGGTTTCTTAGGGGAAACTGCGAAGGGAGTGTACAGTGTAAGTGCGTATAACTCTTCTACGAAGACGGTCACACTCACCGCTGCGTTGCAAACCGCACGATTACAAAACGATTATGTGTGTTGGGTGAGCAGACCAATACGAGTATCAAGAACAAGCGGAACCAGCACCCTCCTCGCAGATGTGGGGATTAGTGAGGGTGTGGTGGTGGGTGTGGATATAGCACCAACCTTCATCAGCCCAGCATGGTTAGGGACGTCGGTTGTTAGTCATTCCTGGACATTTAAACACTGCCACTTGGCTAGAGGCTGTGGATATGTATATAATTTCATATTTGAAGACTGCACAATAGTAAATAGTACAATGGGTATTGTAAGTGATAGCGGTTATTGCCAGGTAGAGAGATGTGCCGCTATCAGTGCTTATGTTTGTTTTAGGGTGTATGATTCTGATATTAAAGAGTGTATAGTACAGAACAGTATGTATGGGATTGAAGGGTCAATTGTTAAAGATTCTAAGGTGTTAAATGTTGATTACTTCCCATTTATCAATATGGCATCTTTTTTTGTTGATTGTGAAATTAACATTCCAGTTGCCCAAACAAATATACCTCTACAAAAGAGGGGTGTTTTGCAGAAACTTGTGAACTGCACCTTCAAAGCAAACGGAAACATAGGATACCTACCCTTTGGACACATAGAATTACATAACTGCTTATTTGAGGGAACAACAGAGGTTGTGCGTCATACAAGAATACCCTTGGGTGTGACGGAGAAGGTGGAAAGCTTCGACCACAATCGTGTACAGGGGAATTACAAAGCATGGATACGTGGCGGGAAAATAGAAACCGTGGACGGTAAACTTAAATTTAATTGTGAAAGCATGGATTACCCTGTCTACAGAGATTATCCAGTTATTCTAACCAGAAAACATACAGGCATATACCTTGTTAGAGCCACAAAAAATTTTTCAGGTGGGATAGTTAAAGTGCAATTAATCAACCCCGCGAATGATCCTTTGATTGATACAGATGCAGAGCCGGTGGCAGAAAGAGTATTTAGAGATACGCTACTTAGTCAAACAGTTAAGCTCACATACAGATCTGATTCTACAAAACAATTAATTTTAAGAATATTAGCCCAGAATAGTGACGGAAGCGTTCTTATAGAACATCCCCGTACAATAGAACTTCGATGGAAACGTAGAATAGGATAGTCATTTTACTTTTAATTATATATTTACTTTTTTTTTGGAGGTGGATAAGATTTTAGATCTAAGTTTTGAAGAAATAAGAGACAGAGTAAGAGCTGCATTAAACCAGGGAATTGACGGTGAATTTTGGCCGGTTAAAACTTATTTTAATCATGTAATTGTTGAAGATTACAGGAACAATAAACTTTACAAAATACCTTACACATTCAATGATTCAGGTGATGTGGAGCTTGGAGAATCAGCAGAAGTCGTGCGAGTGGAAACATTTGACCCCGTACAAAAAGGCCTGTTTGTTCAAAAAGATGATTTTAAAAGAGAAGTAACATGTCCTGTGATGCTGCCCGGATGTGCTGATTGTGATTTCAAACGTGGGGAGAAGATATTTACAGAGGATGAAGTTGCTGAATTCTGTAATATTTATGACACTCATTTTAGATTAGCGGATCAGATGCATGTATTCGGCGCTACAGGGCAGATAGTGGGAGAATCTATTAAAAACTGGACATTACAGGAAGAAGAGACATTTACAAATATTCTCGGTGAAACCGTAACCTTACCACAGGGGACCTGGATGACAACAATTAAAATTACAGATGATACAGCATGGCAGCAAGTAGAAAACGGAACACTTAAAGGATGCAGCGGCACGTTTATCCCACGGAAAGATGGTGAAAAACTTCTTGAAAGTTTAACAGCTAATAAAATTGATTTTAGTTATGGTTTAGATGTTTTTGAATCTGTAATTAAACGTGTTTTGATAAGGGACCTGGAAGATCCTGTACCTGTAACTATAAGTCTTGTAGATAGGCCATGTGTACCTAATGCTATTTTTACTTCAATTAAAACCTGCCCAACAGCAGCAAGTAAGGCAGGGCGTAGTATTAGTAATGCAACACTTGACACTTTGAATAAGGCCTATGAGAAAGCAGCGAATGCTTTAAATGATTTAATGTCATTAATTGATAAAGCAGCCGGCGAAAGACCGGAGGCAAATAAGGAGGAGATAGACGTGAATAAAGAAGAATTAGGCAAATTAATAGATGAAAAACTTTCCCCAATCAAAACAGAATTGGATGAAGTTAAAAAGAAATTGCCAGACAACGACCCTGGCGGAACTGCAATAAAATGCAGGGAATGCGAACATGAATTAAAAGAATCTGATAAGTTCTGCCCAGAATGCAGGGATACAATCTCAGGGAAAGCAGATGCCACATGCCCTAAATGTAAACAAACGATAAATTCTGTTTCAGTTGTGGGGCTGACATGAGCAAACATGCAGGCAAATCTAAGGAAGGATTAGAGCAAGTATTGAATCTCATAAACCGGATTGAAAAGCTTAAATCATACTATTACCTTTATCTCAGCAGCTTTTCATTTGAATCTGCAAAACACCTATCAATATCCAGTTCAAAATATGCTCTTAATACCTGTTCAAGAACTCTTCTCGTTCTTTTTTTTGGCTTTTTTCTGTTCGCTGATATCATGAATTGTTTGAATAGAACCAACCAGATTTCCTTCGCTGTCGTAGAGGGGGGAAGCTTTTTTAAACACATAGGCACCTTTTCCACCGTAAAGTTTATCCATAAAGACTTCAGCAAATAAGGTCTCTCCTTTTCGTTTTACATAATCATACTTTGCTTCTATTTCCTTTTCCTTTAAAAATATCAGATCGACTAAAATTGGCCTTCTCTCCCCATAAAGTGGTATTGAATAGGCGTAATCACCTTTACCTATTATTTCTTCTTTAGGTGTGCCTGTCATTTCCTCGAGGGCTTTGTTCCAGGCTATCACCTTCTTATTTTCATCAATTACAAAAGTAGGGTCAGGTAAAAATTCAATAATATCTAAAAGCTTCTGACGTTCTATTCGAATTTCTTTTTCTGCTTTTTTTTGTTTTGTTATATCTATTGTTAGTGTTATATACAGGTCCTTTCTTGGTGAAAATGCTGTAATTAAGAAATATTTATCCAGAAAGGCATAATATGTTTCATATTTTGTCCCTCTCCCAGTAGATACCACTTCATTAGCTTTTTTTAATTCCAATGCAGCATTTTCATGTCCATAAAGTTCTATAATACTGTTCCCCATCAATCCATTCTTTAAAGATTTTCTCTGCCTGTAAGCTGCGAGATTAGCAAATTTTATGATTAAATCCACTATTTTTCCAGATTCATCACGTACAGGATCATAGACTATTACTCCCTCCTGCATATACTCAAAAAAGCGATAATCTAAGCTGGGTATAGGGCCATATTCTTTAGATCCAATCTTATCTTCTTCATTATCACTGAAGTTAGGTTTTTGTTCCATTAGAATGTACTCTCCTCATGTTCCATTTTGTTTATTTTTCAAGACTTGAGATCAGAACTTTGAATATTATATTTTATGATTATATGCATTATATAAATATGCACTTTTAGTATTGCAGCTCTAAAATTCCATTTATTAGATTTTTCCCGATTTTTAAAGCATTAATATAGAATTAATAGTATACTCACCATTTTTTTAATCCATTTTTTCGCTGTTTCAAAATAACAATTTTTGAAATTTGAATGTTTTGCACTCCAAATTCTATAAGTAAGGAAATAATATACTGTTACATTCTAAATGCTATAAAACCACTATTTTAACTTTTTAATCTCTTCCTTTCTTTTTTATGTATCTCCATTCATTATCTATTTCTCTAAATGGACCTTCAATTGAATGTAGAGAATTTATAAACCTGTATTTTTCCTGTTTTAATGGTTTTTTGGGGTTTTTAGGAATTCCCAATCTGTAAGTTTATAATAAAATATTTTTGTATCTACTGGGTTTGCAAAAGATTCTTACGATGGATCTCATGAATAAAGATTTATGTAAGTGTATAGCAGTGGGGATAGTACCTTGAAAAAGGAGAACTGTCCGGCATCTGCTGTCTGATGTAAGTGTATAGCAGTGGGGATAGTACAAATCCCACCATTTTAAATAAGAACGTTTGGAATTTCATTATTTTAAATTGTACTTTAGAGATTTTAATGTTTAACATTTCTACAACCACCCAAATCTGGAGGGGGTTAAAAAAATTTTATTTATAAAAAAAATAAATTTCAAAAACACCCAGGTTTTTGACAGTCTCCTTGAACTGTAAATGAAATTTTTATTTTCTTTAAAGAATAAAACAATATTAAACCGTAATTCAACAATTCTCCAGGTTCTCCTCGTAAAACTTCTTGCTCTTTTATTGATGTGACTTATAAGTGCTCAGAAACCATAGAGATATGACAAATTATTGAATGATTTCAGTATCAACTTTAATTTGTAAAGTTCTGTTATTTAAATAGATTTCACTGTATATAATATATTTTAATGGATTATTACTTACAAAACTATCTATTTAAATTTTTATTGATCAGACAATACTCATAATAAATAGCTGAAGGAATCAACATTTATATTATACAAATTAAAATAATAATAAGAAAATCCATTTTTGATGAATAGTTTAAATAATGTTTTGTTTATTAAAAAGATTCATATTATCATATTTAAAAGCTTATTTTGGTGATATATTGACGAGAATAGCGATATTAGACCACGATAGATGCCAGCCAAAAAAATGCAACTATGTTTGTATAGAATACTGTCCAGGCGTGAGGATGGAAGAAGACACAATAATCGTGGATCCTAAAACAAAAAAACCCGTAATATCGGAGGAATTGTGCGAAGGATGCGGAATATGCACTAAAAGATGTTATTTTGATGCAATAACAATTATTAATCTGCCTGAAGCCCTTGATGAGCCCATTCACAGATACGGTCAAAATATGTTCGAGCTCTTCAGACTTCCAAATATAAAGGAAGGTTCAGTTGTGGGAATGTTAGGCCCCAATGGGATTGGAAAATCCACCATCATCAGAATACTTTCTGGTGAATTGAAGCCCAATCTTGGAAATTATGAAACTGAACCAGAGTGGGATGAAATAATCAACTATTTTAAAGGTTCACAGCTTCAAATGTACTTTAAAAAGCTATCCCAGGGAGATATAATGGTTTCTCATAAACCTCAGATGGTGGATATGCTTTCCAAGGTTGTTAAAGGGGAAGTTAGAGGACTTCTGGAAAGCATGGATAAGAGAAATAAACTGGAAGAGGTGGCAAAAAACCTTGAAATAGAACAGATACTGGACAGGGACATCTCTAAATTAGGTGGCGGAGAACTGCAGCGGGTTGCAATATCTGCAGCAGTATTAAAAGATGCTGATTTCTATTATTTTGACGAACCAACATCATGGCTTGATGTTAAGCAGAGATTAAATGCAGTTAAAGTTATAAGGAGCCTTGCTGATGAAGGAAAATCTGTGATGGTCATAGAACACGACTTAGCCGCACTCGATGCTATATCTGATTACGTCCACATCCTGTACGGGCATCCTGGAGCATACGGAGTAGTAGCACAGTTGAGGGGGGTGAGGGTTGGTATAAACACATATATCGGCGGATTCTTAAAAGAAGAGAATGTCAGATTTAGAAAGCAACCCATAGTCTTTGATATAAGACCTCCTGCTGAAGTAACAGAGGGGGAGATACTTGCAGAATACACTGAACTAAAAAAATCATTTAAAGAATTTTCAATCGATGTTGAAGAAGGTGAAGTCCAGCACAACGAAATTATAACTGCATTTGGCCCTAACGGTATTGGAAAGACCACATTTGCCAAGATGCTTGCAGAGGTGATCAAACCAGATGAGGGAAAAATTAAAAAAAAGGTCTCCATAGCATATAAGCCGCAGTATTTATCTTCTAATTTCGATGGGACTGTCAGGGAGCTTTTAATGACAGCAGCCCCTAATTATGGCACAACTTTATTTAAAACTGAAATTATAAATCCATTCACCCTTGAAGAGATTATGGAAAAAAGGGTTAATGATTTAAGCGGAGGTGAACTCCAGCGTCTTGCAATTGCAACCACCCTATCAAAAGAGGCGGATATCTACCTTTTTGACGAGCCAACAGCATTTTTAGATGTGGAGCAGAGATTGCGTGCTGCAAGTGCAATAAGAAAAATAGTGGAGAGTCGCCACGCAGCATCAATTATAATTGACCACGATATCGTATTTATTGACTATATATCAAATAGAGCAATGGTCTTTTACGGCGAACCAGGAGTTGAAGGCCATGCTACAAAACCAATGGATCTAAGGGGAGCAATGAACAGATTCCTTTCTGACGTTGGAATAACATTTAGAAGAGATAAAGAAACAAAAAGGCCGAGGGTTAACAAGTTGGAAAGTTATCTTGACCGTGAACAGAAAGAGAAGGGAGAATATTATTATCTGGAAAGTTAGCATGCTTTAATTAAAGGGGCGGATTATATGAATTTAATCTGATAATGACAATTTAGGGAGTAAGTATTTATAAAAATTAGTTTATGAGATTTTTGGCCAGGAATACATGGAGTATTAAATGTAATTTTCTTAATATTGTCAGTGTTTAAAAATCAGAATGTGTTAAATGGGAAAAAAAGAATTTAATTAAAAATTTAAAATAAGAGATTATCTAGTTAAATATTTAATTGCTTCCTGGAAGTGCACTGCAAACTTCTCCACAAATTCTCGGGGTATAGAAAAGCTTACTCTAAGATATCTGTGTCCGAAAAGCTTACTTGTATAGTTCCCTTCCCTTGCAAAGATTTTTCTTTTAAGAAGGAACTCAGCAACGTCAACAGGTGCCACGCCAGTTTCATGGATATCTATAGCAAGCATGTTAGCATTTGATGGATAAACAGGGATAAAAGCGCCTTCTACACTGTCAACAGCTTCTTTAATGATACTCTGATTTGTTCTCGTTGTATCTTTTATTCTGTCGATCCATTTGTTTTTTGACCGCAAAGCTGCCATGGCTCCTTTTTGGGCAACTACATTTGTTCCCAGATCGTTAATAACAATGTTTCTTACTGAGTTTAAAACATCAGGTGTACTTATCATTGCACCGATACGCAGTCCTGCCATTCCATAGATTTTGGAAAAGCTGAAAACTGTCACGGTATGATCTGGAGCGTATTTAGCTGCAAGATGATGCTCTCTTGCAAAATCTCTGTAGGTTATATCGTGAAGAAGATAAATATCATTGTCAATGGCCATATCTGCAAATTCTTTGATTTCCTCCTGGGTATAACATGATCCGAGTGGGTTTAATGGGTCTACAAGGGATATCAACCTGGTTTTTTTATCCATATTTTGTTTTACAAGTTCTGGTGTTAATTTATACTGGTTTTCGCTGCTGTAGATTGGAACAGATTTAACATGATCCCCAAATCTTCTTGCAAAGTTATCAATGATAAGATATCCAGGATCACATGTTATAACGTTGTCTGTAGGCTCTAATATATCGTTCATGCAAAGATAGAGGGATTCTGTACCTCCGGCTGTTATCAGAATATCATTATTTCCATCATTAAGTCCTAAATCTTGAAGTATAAGACCTTTGAGCTCAGGAAATCCTTCTGGAGGCGGATATTTGCAGTAATCCTTGTTTTTAATACTATCCATCATCGCGAATGTTATGTCGTTTTCGTCATGTAAATGATTTGTGTTTTGACCCATCCATATCATTTGATGGTCATTATAAACGCAGTTAAAGAACTCATTTATAGTTTTATATCCTTTAGGCAGCCTTTTTGCTGATTTTGCATATTTTTTAGGTGAAATCATACATCTCACAACACATTAAATTATAATGATTTAAAAAGGATTCTAAATGAGTTGAATTATATTAATCCCTTTAAATCTATTATTTAAATCGTTGTCTTATTTTATACAGTTATATCTCTTCATAAAATAGTTAACTGTAATTTTTATTTTTAATTAATATAACCTTTCATCTCTACTAATATTAATAAATAGAGTATTTAATTATTTTAAGCCGCCTTCAACTATTTCGAACCTGACCTTACCTCCCTCAGGTCGTGTTTTATGACGCCTTAAAAGTGCATATCTTTCTCCATTTTCTTTTTTAATAAGCTCAATAATATTTTTACTCCAGTATTTCAAAATTGTACCGCCTACAGGCTCTATAATATCCTCCTCATCAAAAACTGAATATATATGATTTGTTATTATTACGGCAATATTATATTTACGCGCAATTTTTGATAGAAGCCCCATCTGTTTTCCCAGGTCTCTATTGACTTGAGTCTGACCTCCTTCTTTTAATCTATAGAGTGCAACTGCAGAATCAAGAATTATAAGATCTACTTCATTTTCAAATTTGATTATGCTTTCCACCTTTTTCAGGGCATCGTCCTGCTCCTGGAAATCTGTAGGTTCAAGGACTAATATATTCTCTGCAAATTCATCAAAATCATGACCTGAAATCTGTTTAATCCTTTCAATTGACAACCCACCCTCAGTATCGATGAATATTGCTTTTTTACCCTTTTTTGCACAATCTACCAGGAGTTTTAGGGCTATATTTGTTTTACCCGAACCTGGAGGACCGTAAAACTGAGTAATAGCACCTTTTTCAATCCCTCCACCAAGTATGCTGTCTATAGAACACTGTAAAGGTATTTTACTGCTTCTTTTCATGTTTGATAATGTATTCAAAGTTAATTCCTCGTATAATTTCTTAATTTTGAGATGTATTGAAAAAATTCTTTGAATTTCTCTTATTAACTGTATGGGTACTATTATAAAAATAATTTTGTATAATATAATCTGCTTTAAATTGCTTTAAATTGTGATATGCAGATTTTAATGTTTATTAGGAGTTTTTATCATGTTAAAATACATAAAAAAAATCATAATAAGCTTTATGAACGAGAACAATGGAAAGTTAAACTTTGCGCTGAGATTTTTTGGTTTTATTATATGTTTTTAATTATTGTTTCATTCTATTAATGCATGAATAATTATCTGCAAGCGTTAATTATGTTCATGATTTACAGTTTAAAAACAGGTATTATAGCTCCGGATCCCCTTTGACTACATGCTATACAACTTGATACTCATCGTTTAAAAACAGGTATTATAGCTCCGGATCCCCTTTGACTACATGCTATACAACTTGATACTCATCGTTTAAAAACAGGTATTATAGCTCCGGATCTTAATATTTTCGGTGGAGAAACGGTCATATCTATTACAGTGGAATGAATTCTGTCTCTATAAACTCCAGCATCAATGATTAAATCAACTTCATTATCCAGCTGATTTATGATTTCATCAACAGATTCTGGTATCCTTTCCCCAGAAATGTTGGCACTGGTGGTTGTTATTGGAAATTCCCTCGTAATTTCCATGCATATTTTATTATCGGGAATTCTAACACCTATGGTTTCACCTCCGGCTGTTAAGACTGGTGGAATGTTCTCTTTTTTATTTAAGATAACTGTGAAGGGACCTGGAAGAAGTTGCTTAATCTGTTTTTCAACCTTTTGGTTCATGTGGGCTATATTTTTAATATCTTCAATTTCAGAAACGCATACTGAAATCGGCTTATGGAATGATCTTTTTTTAATTTCAAATACTTTTTTAACAGCTTCAGGGTTGAATGCATTTGCACCCAGGCCGTAAATAGTATCTGTAGGATATATGATTGTGCCTCCATTTTTTAAAATATTAATCGCTGTTTTTATTCCTTTTTCTTGGTTATGCTGGTTAATTTTAATTATTTTCATCAAATCACGTTTACCATTAATTTGTCAAGTTATTGGGTTTTATATAAACTATGTGAACATTACGCATTTAACAATACGTACAAAATTATATTTATTGGAATTTATAATTAACCATATGCTCAACAGACTAAGGCCTAAGTTAAAATTCCTGATTGATCCTGTTGCCAAAAGAATTCCCATAGATCCCAATATTCTTACTGTAATAGGACTTCTTATAAGTGTTTTGTCTGCCTATATGTTTTCACAGCAAGATTTATTGCTTGGATGTATTTTTATAGCCCTTAGCGGCATTGTAGATATTCTTGATGGGGCTGTTGCAAGGAATCATTTTACCAGGACACAATTCGGCGGTATTCTGGATTCTACTTCAGATAGATTTGCCGATGCATTCATTTTGATTGGTATAATATATGGGGGATATGTTGATTGGTTTGTCGGGTCACTGGCTATTGTTGCATCTTTAAGCGTTAGCTACGTTAGGGCCAGAATAGAAGCAGAGGGTGTAATGGGTAATGTTGGGATAGCTGAACGAGCTGAACGTCTTTTCATTCTGATTGCCGGTGTTCTTTTAAGTATTATTTTCAATTTAGATATTTTCATTTATTATGCAGTTATTTTAATAGTTGTACTGGGCTATTTAACAGTTTTACAAAGAGTATATCATGCATGGAAGCAATTAAAAGATTAAGATATAATTATCAGGAAAAAGATATCATGGATCATGAAAATGACATTGTAAATCGTATTAAAAAGGATATTGAATTATTTACAAAAAATATAAAAGAAATAGAATCAATAGATTTAGATGAAAATGAAGTTGAGATAATCCAAAGGGCCGAAAGCTACTTTGCTGATACTCAATACTACCTTGAAAAACATGATTTTGTTACATCTTTTGGCTGCATAACATATGCTCATGGATTGCTTGATGCAATTCGGCTGTTTCATGGTTTAATATAATGAATAGCCCATTACTAAAAAAAAGGGATATGATGAAGAGATTTTTTGTAAAAGAAACAGATGTTGAGAAATATTCTAAACTGCATGTTGAACTGGTTTATGCATGTGTAAGTAAATTAAAAGATGTTATTGAACATTTTTGTGAAGGAAAATTTGACCTGGTTGATGCAGAAGTTGAAGAGGTAAGTAAACTTGAACATGAGGCCGATGAGATAAGGAGAAAAATGGAAATAGAATTTTATCACGGTGCTTTTTTACCCTTTGATAGGGAAGACAGAATAATTCTTGCAGAACTTGTGGACACTGTTTCAGATGCATCCCAATCAGCGGCTTATGCAATATCCCTTGGAAAAATTAATTTTCCTCAAAGCTTCGATGAAGACTTTAAAGAACTTACTGAGAAATCCTTTGAAACAGTTGCTGTACTTAGAGATTGTATATCAATGCTTGATACGGATTTAAGTGCTGCACTTGCTAAGGCACACGAAGTAGAGAAAAAAGAAGAAGAGGGAGATATTATTGAAAGAAGAATAGTCCGTAAACTCTATGATGCCTACAGAAAAAAGGAAATCAGTATTTTAAAGTTTTTAGAACTTAAAAATATTACTGAAAAAATAGGAAATATTGCAGATCGCGCTGAAGATGCCTCTGATAGGGTACCTATTATTGTGGCCAAAAGAAGAGGTTAATCTATTAGTTATTATTTTAAGTATTGAATATGCCATAAAATCCATGCAATTTAAAAACAAAAAGATTGAAGAAGCAGCCTATGATTTAAGATTTCTTCTTAACAGAAAATACAGAAAAAAGAATGCCCTCGAATTTGTTTCAAATAAATACCTTCTAAACAAGCAGGAAAGGAATTTTCTTGCCAGATCAGTTTTTTCTGAATTAAAATCAGATGAAAGGAGAAATAAAATAGTTAATATTGAAGAAATAGAGGGTAAATTAATAATTTTAGATGGATATAATCTCCTTATTACTGTAGAAAGTATTTTATTGGACAATTTTGATTCAATTATTTTATGCGATGATGGAGTTATTAGAGATTTAAATGCTGTTTTTGGAAAATATACGTTTGATAAATTCACTGAACCTGCATTAATACAAATTTTTACTTTAATAAGCAACTTTAAACCTTCAAAAGTTGTTATTTTCCTTGACAGCCCTGTAAGTTTTAGTGGTGAACTTGCAATGCTTATAAAGAATATTATGGATGATATTGGAATTAAAGGAGAAGTGAAACTTTCCAAAAATGTTGATAAGGAAATTAAATTCCTTGCACGAAAAGAAAAAGGAATTGTAGCCACAAGCGATAGTGCAATAATAGATAAAGTGGATAAATTTGTAGATATACCTCTTTATATTTTAAAAAACAGGAATCAGAGAATAATTTTCCATATATATTAATTTAAAACTTAAATAGTTAAAAACACATCTTGTTTAATCCCTTAAAATTAAGAGGATATAAAAACTATATAATCATAAGAATAAATATATAATTAATAAAGACCGGTGATAAAATGGAATCTAATGATGAATTATATAAGGAAAAGGTAGGTCATGAACTTAAATCAAGAATGGAATGGTTCAAACAGGCATTGGCTGATGAAGATAAACGAGAAGAGCTCCATGAAAGTATTCAAGGATCTGAAATAATTATTCGCCTTGAAATATTTCTTCCTTCAGACAATCCTGAGAATTTTATGGATGGGCTATATTTATACATCAATAACACTGGAGAGATCGTTGATGCAGATTATTACTTTAGAGATTCCTGTAATGGAGCAATTACCAGAGTAGAGGAAGATGATCTTCAGGTTGTAAGGGATCTGTTTCAGGATGCATTTTCATTAGAAATAGAATAAAATGATTAATTAAATTATTATCTAAATTATTTATTACAGTGAATAATCAAATGTTTTAAACTTTCCAATTCTATAATTAACGTATCGTGCTTTAAACAAACGTGATTTATTGAATTATCCAAAAATAATTTGTGTAATAAGTTATGTTACTCTCTATAAATAATGAAGTAATTTAGAATTCAAATTAAATAAATCAATAATAATTCAAGAATTAATATTTAATAATTTTAAATTAGTTTTAAATGTATAACCAATAAATAAAATATTATAAAAAAATGGACATAATATCAACCATATTTAACTTATGTAACTTGAACACATTTTAAATAAATACATTTATAGAAGTCAGGTCTTCTAGGTTGGAATTTATGGATTTATAAAGATAATATGAATCAGTTGATTAACTAAAAATATGCATGGAGGGTTGAAATGCGAAGCTTTGAAAGACTGACGTCCTTGAAGGATTATATTCCTTTAAAAAGAAGGGAATCAGGAACAAAGAATATTGGTCTTCTTGTTGATGGGCCTAATATGTTAAGAAAAGAATTCAGCCTTAATCTTGACCTTGTAAGGCAGATTATATCTGAATACGGAGATATGAGAGTTGGAAAAGTTTTATTAAACCAGTACGCTTCAGATAAACTTATTGAAGCAATTGTTAACCAGGGATTTACCCCTGTTGTTGTTGCCGGTGATACTGATGTTTATATGGCTGTTGAAGCCATGGAATTGATTTATAATCCTAATATTGATGTTATTGCTCTTATGACTCGCGATGCTGATTTTTTACCCATTATAAATAAGGCAAAGGAAAATGGAAAGGAAACAATTGTTATTGGAGCCGAACCAGGATTCAGCGCTGCACTGCAGAATTCTTCAGACCATGCAATCATATTAAAAGCAGAAAACAATAAAGAAAAACATGACATAAGGGAAGAAAATGCTTATTAATTCATCACTTGATGAGGTAAGAAAAAGGGAAAACTCATTTAAAGTAATCCATTCTATATTAAAAAAGTATGGAAGGAAGAATTTTTACGACTTAACAGGACTTGCTGGGGGATTTAATTTAAATCCTGAGGATATTGATCTTCTTGAAACCTACGCCGGACCTGCAATATTTGAAAGCCAATTGCAGAGGGCAGGAAAGCAGCATCTTGGTGGGGAAAAAATACTGGCTTTTAACAGAACTACAGCAGGGATTCTGGCAACTATATTAGCTCTTGTAAAGCCTGGTCATGAGGTTATTCATTATCTACCCAGGAAACCATCTCATCCATCCATCCCAAGAAGTACTCAACTTGTTGGAGCTTCTTACAGGGAATTTGATGATATAAATGACTTTAAAGTCCAGGAAAACACTTCTTTAGTTATAATCACCGGTTCAACAATGGATCATGACATAATAAACCAGGATGAATTTTCATGCATAATAACAACTTCAAAATCAAAAAATATCCCTGTTTTTGTTGATGATGCCTCTGGGGCAAGGTTAAGAACGGTGATCTACAATCAACCTAAAGCTATGGACATGGGTGCCGATATCGTTATTACAAGCACTGATAAGTTAATGGACGGTCCAAGGGCAGGACTTATGTCTGGAAAGAAGGAAATTATAGATTTAATAAAAACCAGAGCCAATCAGTTTGGTCTTGAAGCACAAAGCTCAACTGTAGTTAGTATTATAAGGGCTATACAGAAATTCAGTGGAGAAAGAATGCTTGAAGCTGTCAATAAGAAACATGAAGTTTATGAAGCTTTGAAAGATGATATTGTTAGTGTTAGGGAAACACCAACAGGTATAATGATTTATGCAGATGATTTAGTTCAGGAATTAAGAATAAAAGGTATTGATACAGATTTTACATCTGCTGATGTTTCATGTGTATTTGCAGCACTTCTCCTGAGAAACCACCATATTTTGACCATTCCTGCTGTTGGAATGCCTGGCGCATCTACGAATTTAAGAATCGATCTTGCATCTCACGATGCAGAACGTATTGAAACTGATTACATTATTAAAGCAATTATTGAAACTTTTTCCCATCTTGGAGAGATAGTAAATTATAAATCTGCATGTGAACTTATATTATACGATGATGATCTAACATAATTCTTATAAAGTTCATTTTAAGTATTTTAAAGGGTATTGTGGGTAAATGATTGAAATCGATGGTTCTTACGGTGAAGGAGGAGGATCTATAGTAAGGATGTCTGTTGCTCTTTCAGCTTTAACCTTAAAACCCATACATATACAGAATATACGTGCAAACAGGCCAAAACCTGGTTTAATGCCTCAACATTTCAATTCTGTAAGGGCAGTTGCCCAATTATCCCGGGCTAAAATTGATAAATTAAATACAGGGTCATCAGAAATCTTTTTTAAGCCTGAAAGTATTGAGGGAGGGAAATTCCAGATTGACATAAAGACTGCAGGGAGCATTACCATGGTTCTCCAGGCTTTTATGATACCAGCTGCATTTGCAAGTTCTCCTGTTGAAATCACAGTTAAAGGTGGAACAGATGTTAGATGGTCGCCATCCATTGATTATTTTCAAAATATCACCTTAAAAATCCTGAAATGTATGGGATATAACGCAAAAATAGATTTAATCCGTAGAGGACATTATCCACGTGGCGGTGGTATAGTTGAGGTAAAAATCAAACCTATCACTAAATTAAAACCTGTAAAACTCACTGATCTTAAATTTGATAAAATCAGAGGAATATCTCATGCCGTAAATCTGCCTGAACACGTTGCTTTAAGACAGGCAGATGCTGCAAAAGAGCTACTTAAAAACGGTGGAATTGAATCTGATATCAAAATTGAACATTCTGATAATGCCATAGGTCCTGGATCTGGAATTACTCTATGGACTGATGGAAACATTCCTGTTGGAGGAAGTTTTATCGGTGAACGCGGATTAAGGGCGGAAAAGGTTGGTAAAAAAGCTGCAGAAGAGATTTTATATCATATATCCAAAGCTGCGGCCCTTGATAAATATATGGGGGATCAGATTATACCATATCTGGCAATTGCCACTAATTCAACCGTAAAAATTGCTGAATTAACAGAACATGCCCTTACAAATATTTATGTGGTTGAAAAGATAATGAACAAAAATTTTAAAATTCAAGGAAGTACTGGCCAAATTGCCACAGTTAAAGTTTAAATTAACTCCAATTACCATTACTACTTTTAAAATTATATAATAATCTCTAAAATACGGGCTTTAACTCATCTACATGTCTGCACTCCCCAGAGATGATCTTTCTTAGGGATCCATCTTTAAGTTCTAAAATTAGTGCTCCTTCGCTATTTACGCCCACTGCTTCTCCCTGAACGATTTCAGTACCTTTTCTAATTTCAACATTGTTTCCAATTGTTTTTGAATATTTACGCCACTTCTGGAGTATTTTCTGGAAATTTCCCTGGTTGAATTCGTTGTACATTTTTTCAAAGTTTTCCAGGAATTTTCTAACCAGTTTCATGCGTGATATTTCTTTTTCTAAGACGCTTTTAAGGGAAGTGGTTTCTTCTCTTAATTCTGGAGGTAGAAGATCCAGATCTACGTTGGCATCAATCCCAATTCCTGCAATTATATAATCAATTGAGTCTCTTTCGGTGCTTATCTCTGTTAATATGCCGCAAACTTTTTTATCCTCTATTAAAATGTCGTTGGGCCATTTGATACCCACTTCAATTCCATATTCTTCCCCAATGGTTTTTGCAGCCGCAACACCGGCAGTAAAGGTCAATTGAGGAGCATTTATAGGCAATGTATCAGGTCTAAGGATAATGGACATCCATGCACCTCCTATGGGCGAAATCCAAGGCTTACCTCCCCTTCCTTTTCCCTTCCTCTGTTTTTCAGCTATTACAATGGTTCCTTCAGGTGCACCTTCCATGGCTAATCCTTTGGCAACTTCGTTAGTTGAATCAACTTCCCAGAAATAGTGGATTTCTTTTCCAATATAACTTGTATTCAAGGCATCTTTAAGTTTATGTGGAAGTATCAATGTTAATTCATCTTGAAGCAGAACCTCGTTTTCATTTGAACACTCGATATTGTACCCTTCATTTATTAAAGATTTAATATGTTCAAAAACGCTTGATTGCGGAATTTCGAGTTTTGAAGAAATTTCATCAACAGGAATATATTCTCCTTTCCTTTCATAAAGTGTTTCCAGTACTTTATTTTTCATTTTACCACTCCTTATATGGCTAATTTATTAAGGATAATTATTAGGATTTTTGGATATTGATTTTGCCATGTAACTGTTTACCGCTGCAGAAACTGCTGCAACTTTTGGAGAAGGCTTAAAGGTTGATCTGAGTCTTGCTACCATTTCTGTATCGGTTTTAATTACTTCTGACATATGCCCCATGATTTCATTACGGTACTGGTCAACGAAGTGAGTGTGAAGTTTTCCTTCCTGGAAATGTTTGCTGAGCATCATTGATTTATGGAAAGGTATTGTAGTTTTAACCCCGAGGATTATATACTCATCCAGCGCCCTTCTCATACGTGCTATGGCTTCCTCTCTGGTCATTCCATATACTATAAGCTTGGATATCATTGAATCGTAGTATGGGGGTATGGTATAGTTCATGTATACTCCACTGTCTACTCTAACTCCTATCCCTCCGGGAGACCTGTAACCAGTGATTTTTCCGGGATTTGGAGCGAAATCATTAAGGGGATCTTCGGCATTTATTCTGCATTCTATGGCATGGCCTTTTACTGTAATATCTTCCTGAGCACAACAGAGTTCTTCACCTGAAGCAATATTTAATTGCTGTTTTACAAGATCAATTCCCGTTACAATCTCTGTAATCGGATGTTCAACCTGTATACGGGTATTCATCTCAAGGAAGTAATATTCACCATTTGAATACAAAAATTCCACAGTTCCGGCATTGGTGTATCCTATAGAAGAAGCAGCTCTAACTGCTGCCCCTCCCATTTCTTCCCTCAATTCTTCGGTCATAATAGGGGATGGGGATTCTTCAATGAGTTTTTGATGTCTTCGCTGAATTGAGCATTCCCTGTCTGCAACGTGAATTGTGTTTCCATGTTCGTCTGCAAGAACCTGGAATTCTATATGTCGTGGTTCTTCCACATATTTTTCTATATAAATAGTTGAATCTCCAAATGCTGAAGCTGCAACTGATTGTGTGGATTCAAGTGCACGTACGAGTTCATCTTCTTCATATACTGTCCGCATTCCAATACCACCTCCACCAGCCGAGGCCTTTACGATAACGGGGTATCCTATAGATTCAGCTATTTCGACTGCATCTTCAAGTTCTGTTACTCCTTTAGCAGTACCTGGAATAACAGGGACTCCTGCAGCACGCATTAGTTTTTTAGATTCTATTTTACTTCCCATAGCTTCTATAACAGAACCTTTAGCTCCTATTAGTTTTATCCCATGTTTTTCACATTCTTCTCCAAGTTTGGGATTTTCTGCAAGGAATCCATATCCTGGATGAATTGCCTCAGCCCCACACTTTTCTGCAGTATCGATTATTTTTTGAATATTCAAATAACTCTCTGAAGGGCTTGGTTTCCCTATGTTATAGGCTTCATCAGCATATTTGGCAAAAAGTGAGTTGCTATCAGCATCTGAATATACTGCAACACTTTTTACACCCAGTTCTTTGCAAGCTCTCATAACTCGTATTGCTATTTCACCACGATTGGCAATCAGGATTTTATTAAACATGATATCGCCTCTAGTATTATCTGGAAGTTTAAGATAAACTTTGCAATCATTTTTTATACAGATTTATTTATTCTTATCATTTATTTCTATTATAATTATTATCCTAACTATATTTATTTCATTATATTTCATAATAATATATTAAATCTAATATATGTTGTTAAAATGAATAAGAAATTGGAGATTACTAAAAAAAGACATCTTGAGATGATACTTCAAAGTATACCTTCTTATGACGATCCAAAAGTCCATTTAGAGCAGTATACAACTCCTGCAAGTATAGCATCCGATATCTTGTGGAATGCACTTGCTTTAGATGACATAAATGGAAAAATAATCGCTGATTTAGGCTGTGGTACAGGGATATTTACAATTGGAGCAGCACTGCTTGGAGCAGAAAAAGTAATAGGTTTGGATTTAGATAATGATGTAATAGAAATTGCAAAAGCTTATTCATTTAAATTAGGTGTTGATGATATAACGGAATTTGTCAGGGGAGATATCCATGATTTTGATCAAAGAGCAGATACGGTAATTCAAAATCCCCCATTTGGAGCTCAAAAATCCGGAAGAAAAAATGCTGATAGAATCTTCATGAGAAAAGCTCTTGAAACAGCCCCTGTGGTATATACGTTTCATATTAAAGAAACTGAAGAATTTGTAGAAAAATATTTATTATCTTTAGGTGGTTATGTCACTCATAAATTTTATTACAGCTTTTGTATACCTAAAATTTATGATTTTCATCAAAAAGAGAGGATATGCATTGATGTGGTTGTTTTAAGAGTTGAAACATTTTAATATACGCTTCAAACACACTATTTCAAGAAGTTTAAAATATAATGCCAGTTTTGTAATTTGTATTTTGATATGTTTAATAGAAACGATTTGGAATTTAATAGAGTTATACTACCAGGCTTTGAATGTTAAAAAAATAAGTGTAGATGATAATATAATTTTGTTTTTTGTAATCTTAAGCAAAATAATCTTAACGGCAATTTTTTTGCAGAAAGCCGCAAAAAGCGGCTTAAAATCTTCTTTTAGGAAAATTATATATTTATTCCGTCCATAAAGATATCAATGTGGTTAAATAAACTCATTATAATCATAAATAGTATTCCAACTATGTACCAATGATAACTGCACTGTTCTTCATCACTCATTTGTTCCAATTCTTTTCCAATCTCATTAATTGAGTTTAAGGCTTGCTCTAACCTTACCTTAGTTCCATGATCTTCATCTTCTGTTGGCATGAACTCTAAATATTGAGTCCTGTTAATTAAGTAAGTAGCTATCTTTTGAAATGATTTTCCTATTTCATTTAAATTTCCCTTATTATTTTCAGTACAAACTATGCATTTTATGAATAACATACATGTAGGGTCTTCAAAACTGTTTATTAACTTTAAGAAGGACTCTTCAATTTTTTTGATATGTACTCCATTATCCGAATTATTCATAATATAATATTGTTGATATGTATTATTTTAATGTGTTGAAGACATTCAAAAAGTTAAACTGGTTTTAAAAGAGGTGGTATGAATGTTTGTTGAGTTTATGCAAAAAAAATAATGTTTTCTTATTATAATAAAAATAGGTGAGTTATTATGAAAACATTAGAAAATTTAGTAAAAGCTTTTATTGGGGGAGTCAGGCGAGAAATTGGCACACTCTTTATGCTGATATTGTAAAGAAGGTTATGAACAGCTTTCTGAAATCTTTTTTAATAGTACTGAAAATGAATCGGAATATGTTAAATGGCCAATACGAATGATTAACGAGTTGAATGAAAAAACCAGTGAATTTCCAAAGGACTTATAATGTATACTGATGTTTCAACAACTCTTGAATGTACAACCAGAACTTTAAAGCCACAATTGAAGGTGAACATTACGAAAATGTTGAAGTGCCTCCTAAATTTGCTGATATAGCCGAAGAAGAAGGTTTGCCCAGGATTGCTGCCAGATTAAGGGCAATTTGGCGCGTGGAAAGCATCATGAAGAAAGATGAAACGGGCAATCTGGAAAAAAGATAAAGAAGTTGAAGGGGTTTGTAGAGAATGGTTACATACACGTAGGACTGGAACATAGCAATACCAATAAAGTCAGGATCAGTCTGTTAAAATGTGGTTACACGTAGGACTGGAACTTCTCATTATCTAACACATATTCAGATGATTCTAAGTTAAAATGTGGTTACACGTCGGACTGGAACACAACTATGGACAGATATAAACACCCCTACAAGGTTAAAATGTGGTTACACGTAGGACTGGAACCCAAAAAAAAATTGTCCTGCCTGTGACCATCCAACTAAAACTTCCAGATCAAATGTTAAGAATCAATTAATTCTTTTTTTTTTATTTGAAATAGTTATCTTAGAACCCATATTGAAACCGCTACTGAGGCCAACATCAAAAAATAAGCCTTAAAAGAGAGTTATAATTGGTGCCAAGTGCAGGGATCGGATTGAAGCATGATCAATGGAAATATCCTACCTAAAGTAACCTAATTTCAGCATCCCCTTTTATTGATAAATTATAGGAATAGAAAAAGGTTTGTAATTTAATCTTCAGTAAATTATAAATTCTACTTTTGAGCCAATTGATTAGAACTGCTTTAGTAGCTTATTTTTATATATTTTCTTTAAAATCTCTAGTTTCACTGTGGAATGAAGCGATGAAAAGATAAATATTGATGTAATTGTATTAGGGGTTGAAAAGAATAAATAAGCGAAATCAGCGGTTAATATAAGTATGGAATATATAAAAATGGATATCTCTTATATTCCATAACCACAAAATATTATATACATTTAGATCATAAATATCTAAGATAAAGGAATTTTATCTTCTGTATTTATATACTACTTCCACTAAATCTTAAAAGGTTATACATAATTATATAAGAAGATAAAAACAGACAGTGGAAAATGGAATTTAAACATTTATCCATTTTTATACCTGCCTCAATAACTGCTGAGACGAAAGATTTAAAAATAAAAACTTACAAGGTAGGTTCTATTGGTCGATCTGCAGCCATTTTCAGGGTTGACAGGATCATTGTCTATAATGATAATTCAGATGAGAAAGAGGTAAAGTTTATTAGTGATGTTCTCACTTATATGAATACCCCACAGTACCTTCGTAAAAAGGTATTTCCAATCTCAAAGGAATTAAAAAACGTGGGAATTCTTCCACCACTTAGAACTCCCCACCACCCTACAGATGAACCTGTTGTCGGAGATTTCAGACAAGGTTTCACTTTAAAAAGGACAAAGAAAGGTACAATAGTTGATATTGGGGCGGATAGACCCGCACTATGTCGAGAAAAACTCAGCATAAATAAGCTATTCAGCTTTCGTATTGTAAAGCTTTCAAAAAAAGATATATTAATAGAACCGGATACTCCGGATTTTTACTGGGGTTATGAGGTTTTATCTACTTATAAGGACTTGTATGAAAGCGTTCTGGAAGTAAAGCCCGACGTTGTTGTTGGTACTTCCAGATATGCACAGCCCATCACTACTATTTTAGATGAGGTTAAGCGCAAGATAAAAGATGCCAGACATCTGGCTATTTTGTTTGGTGGTCCTTATTCAGGCTTGCATGAACTTATTCAGGGCCGGAAAAACATAATGGATCTTGAAGTCAATACAGTCCCATCACAAGGAACTAAGACTATAAGGACTGAAGAGGCGGTTTTAATAACTTTATCTGCATTTAATCTACTTTTAGATGCAGAGTAACTCGGAAAACTGAAAGAATTGTGAAGTAAGGAGGTTTATTAAAAATGACTAGACATCATCAACCACGAAAAGGATCAGTTGCATTTAGCCCTCGAAAGAGAGCATCCAGACAATCCCCCAGGATTAAGTCCTGGCCTCCCTTGGAAGAAACGGGTTTGTTGGGATTTGCAGGATATAAAGTGGGAATGACTCATGTAACAGTGACCGATAACAGAAAAAACTCACCAACAGAAGGAATGGAAATTTCTACTCCTGTGACTATACTTGAGGTACCCCCTGTTATCGTAATGGGCATTAGAGCTTACAAAAAAACCATCCATGGGCTTAAAACCATGATGGATGTCATGGCAGGTGAATTGAGCGAAGAACTCTGGAGAAAGATCCCACTGCCAGAAAAATACGATACTGATTCTAATTTAAATAAATTAAAGGAAAATATTGAAGATATTGATGATATACGGGTTTTAATTCATACTAATCCTAAAGTTACCAGTGTTCCTAAGAAAAAACCTGAAATAATTGAATGTGGAATTGGTGGATCTTCAGTTGAAGAGAAACTTGAATACGCTTCAGGCATTCTGGGAACAGAAATAAATGCTGCAGATGTTTTTTCTGATGGAGAACATGTTGATTCTATTGCAATTACCAAGGGTAAGGGATTCCAGGGACCAGTTAAAAGGTGGGGGATCAGAATACAATATGGAAAAGCAGCAAGAAGTAGTAAAGGAAGACATGTTGGCTCTTTAGGTCCATGGTCACCTGAAAGGACAATGTGGACTGTTCCACAGGCTGGTCAAATGGGATATCATAAAAGAACAGAATATAATAAACAAATTCTCAAAATAGGCGATGCATCAGAGGCTGATACCGTTAATCCCCATGGTGGGTTTGTTAAATACGGTCTTGTAAAAAATAATTTTGTTATTGTTAAGGGATCACTTCCTGGTCCTTCTAAAAGACTTGTAATATTAAGAAAAGCAATGAGACCTCACAGAAAACAGAATGATGCACCTTCAATATCATTTATCTCAACTGCCTCAAAACAGGGAGTCTGAGTTGGAATAATTAAAGAGGGATACTAAATGAAAAAAATCAAAGTTTATTCATTAGAAGGCGATGTAATCGATGAAATGGAGCTGCCTGATATTTTCAACGAAGAATTCAGACCTGATATCATTAAAAGAGCGGTAATTTCCTCACAAACAGCAAAGATTCAACCATGGGGAACAGATCCTATGGCTGGGAAAAGAACAACTGCCAAATCTTATGGTTCTGGTCGTGGTGCAGCAATGGTTCCTCGAGTAAAGGGAAGCAGACACCCTGCGGGTTCAAAGGCAGCTTTTGTGCCTCAAGCTGTAGGTGGTAGGAGAGCACACCCTCCGAGGACTCAAAAAGTTTTTCATGAAAAAATAAACAGGAAGGAAAGGAAATTGGCAATAAGATCAGCCATTGCAGCCACTAAAAACAGAGAACTGGTGGAAAATAGAGGTCACAAAATCCAGAATGTACCCCAAGTCCCTTTTGTAATAGATGATGAATTTGCTAAAATAAAAAGCACCAAAGAAACAAGAGAAATTTTCAAAAAGCTTGGAATAATGGATGATATTGTTAGAGCAAAAACAGGTAAAAAGATAAGAGCCGGAAAGGGTAAAATGAGGGGTCGAAAATATAAAGTACCTAAGGGACCACTCATAGTTGTTGGAGAAGATAAAGGAATAAGTTTAGGCGCTAGAAACCATCCTGGCATTGATATAGTATCTGTTGAAAACCTGAACACTGAACTTTTAGCTCCAGGTACACATCCAGGCAGATTTACAATATATACAAGATCAGCCGTTGAAAAGTTAGGTGATTTATTCCAGTAGAGAGGACGTGTAGAAATGGATCCTTATTCAATAATAGTAAAACCACACTTAACAGAAAAAAGCATAAATGCAATTGATAAAAATAATGAACTTACTTTCACTGTACTTAGAACAGCAGAAAAATCTGATATTAAAAGTGCATTTGAAGACCTTTACGCTGTAAAAGTTCAAAGGGTAAACACTCAGATTACTTCAAAGGGTGAGAAGATAGCTTACATTAAACTTGCACCTGAACACAGCGCAGAGGATATAGCAGTTAAAATGGGTGTATTCTAATACTAATGGCTGCAATCTGATCCGCAAAGACCTTTCAGGTCATGTATGGAGGTTGAAGGAAATCTCTGATTTCCTGAACCCCAAAATTTTTTTTTAAAATTTTGGAGGAATAAAAAATGGGAAAACGTTTAAAATCACAGAGAAGAGGGAGGGGAACTCCCACTTATAAGAGTGCATCGCACCGTTTTAAAGGAAGGATTGAATACAGATCATATGATAATATAGAAAAAGAAGGCAGTTTAAAAGGAAAAGTTGCCGATATAATTCATGATCCTGGACGTACAGCACCAGTAGCATTAATTAAATTCGAAAATGGTGAGGATTTACTTGTATTAGCACCAGAAAGCATACAAATAAATGATGAAATAGAATTTGGAGCCACAGCATCAATAAAAACTGGAAACTCATTACCGCTGGCCCAGATTCCAGAAGGTACACCACTGTATAATCTTGAAAAAAATCCGGGAGACGGCGGAAAATTCGTAAAGTCTTCTGGTACTTACGCTTCTTTAATAACCCATGATATAGGAAAGGCAATTGTAGAATTGCCATCAGGAGAATTAAAAGCATTTAACCCTGCCTGCAGAGCAACAATAGGTGTTGTTGCTGGAGGGGGAAGAAAGGAAAAACCATTCCTTAAAGCAGGAAATAGATTCTACGCTTTAAACGCCAAGGGTAAGAAGAATGTTAGTGTTAGAGGAGTGGCGATGAATGCAGTAGATCACCCTCATGGTGGAGGAAACAGACAGCATCCAGGAAGGCCAACCACAGTGTCCAGACATGCACCACCAGGAAGAAAAGTGGGATCAATTGCTGCAAAAAGAACAGGGAAAAGAAGATAAGGAGGCGACTAATTGGCAAGAAAAGTATTTAAATATCGCGGTTATACCTTAGAAGAATTACAACAAATGCCTTTGGATAATGTTATACAACTGTTTCCATCAAGGCAGAGAAGATCCCTTAAAAAGGGATTTCTTCCAAGACAGAAAAAGGTACTGGAAAAAATTAGAAAACTGAAAAAAGAAAGTAAAAAAGGCGGAAGACCTCAAATTATTAAAACCCACTGTAGGGACATGATTGTACTTCCAGAAATGATAGGATTAACCTTTGGAATATATAATGGAAAAGAATTTACCGAAGTTACAATGCAGCCAGAAATGATGGGCTGTTACTTTGGAGAATTTGCACCTACAAGAAAACGGGTAGAACACGGAGATCCCGGTATGGGTGCTACAAGGTCATCTATGTTCGTACCTCTTAAATAAGGAGAGAATAAAATGGCAAAGATTAAATACGCTTTTGAAGATGCCGATAAAAATAAAACAGCAAAGGCACTTGGAAGAGGACTTAAAATCTCTCCAAAGCATGCTGTTGAGATATGTAATAAAATAAGAGGAATGAAAGTAGAGAATGCCAGAAATTACCTTGAAGACGTAATTCTAATGAAAAAAGCAGTTCCATTCAAAAGGCATAACAAAAAAGTAGGTCACAGAAGAGGGCTGGAAGGCTGGCCAACTGGAAGATATCCTGTTAAAGCCGCAACCCATATACTCGAAGTGCTTAATAATGCTGAAGCTAATGCTGAATACAAGGGGCTTGATTCAGAAAATCTAAAGATAATGCACATTTCAAGCCACAGGGGATACGTGATACGTGGATGGACTCCAAGGGCATTCGGAAGAGCAAGCCCATTTAACACACCAACCACCCACATACAGATAGTCCTAGGGGAGGCATAGATTTACATGATTGAAAAAGATTTTGTCACAGAAGGTCTCAAAAGAACAAGAATTGATGAATACCTTGAAAACGAGCTTGAAAGAGCAGGTTACGGTGGAATGGAAATTCAATTAACTCCTTTAGGTACAATGATCGTTGTTTACGCTGAACGTCCTGGAATGGTTATAGGAAGGGGTGGAAAAACTGTTCGAAACATAACCCAAACCTTAAAAACAAATTACGGTCTGGAAAACCCGCAGGTAGAAGTTAAAGAAGTTGATGTCCCTGAACTAAATCCTAAAATAATGGCCCATAAGATCGCAGCAATGCTACAGCGTGGAATGCACTTTAGAAGGGTGGCATACACAGCACTGAGAAGAATTATGGGTGCCGGTGCACAGGGCGTAGAAGTAACAATTTCCGGTAAAATAAGAGGTGCAAGATCCGCTACCGCAAAATTCAACGACGGTTACATCAAAAAATGTGGTGAACCGTCCACAAGATTTGTTAAGGAAGGATTTGCAACAGTACAGCTTAAACCGGGAGTTCTTGGAATATACGTTAGAATCATGCCTCCGGGAACGATTTTACCTGATAAAGTTGATATCTTAAAGGCTGCAGTGGAAGAACCGGCAGTTGATACAATTATGGAAACCCTGGAAACAGAGGAAGCTGAAGAACCTCAAGCAGAGGAAATTGAAGACACAGAACTTGATGAAATAGAAACTGAGCCATTAGAAAATTCCATTACAGAAGCTGAAGAAGAAGCAGTTGAAGAACAAGAGGAAAAAGAACAGGAAGAATCAGATAAAACTAAAGAAGAAGCCGAAGATAAGGACGAAGAACCAGAAGAAGCAAGTGAAGAGCCGAAAAAGACAGAAAAGAAATAATGGGTATACATAAATATAAAAAGGATGGAATATCATGGTAATATTAAGGAGCAAAGAAATACGTGAAATGGAAATTGAGGATATCCAGAAGAAACTGGATGAACTCAAAGCAGAATATGCAAAAAATATTTCAAAAAGTTCTGCAGCAGGAATAAATGAGAATCCTGGAAAAACTAAGGAACTTAAAAGAACAATTGCACGTGTCCTTACCATAATGAACGAAAAAAAGCAGGAGAAATGAAAATAGATGAAAGTCTGTGAGATATGTGGTCTTCCAGAAGAACTTTGCGTCTGTGAGGAAATAGCTCGAGAAATTCAAAAAGTTAAAGTATACACAGTAAGAAGAAGATTTGGAAAGCTTATGACCATCGTAGAAGGTATTGATGAGCACGATATTGATATAAGGGAACTGACAAAGGAACTCAAGGCAAAATGCGCCTGTGGAGGGACTGCCAAAAAAGGCCAGATTGAACTTCAAGGGGATCATAAACGGAAGGTCAAACAGGTTCTGGCTAATATGGGCTTTTCTTCAGATACAATTGAAATAAGGTAATTTTGTAGGAATTTGAGGTTAATCATAGGTATTCTGTGTAGATGTATCCATCTCGGATTATAAATCATAACAAAGACTTTCACACACGATTAATAATGATAACTCCAGACAATGTTTTCCGACATGAGCTGGTAGGGCTTTATGTTAAGGTTGCAGACAGCACTCATGAGGGATTGATTGGAATAGAAGGAAAAGTTGTTGATGAAACAAAAAATACTATCTCAATAGAGCAAAAGGATAAATCTGAAAAAATAGTCCCTAAAGGGGTTGCAACTTTTCATTTTAAACTGCCTGATGGTAGAATTGTTGAAATAGAAGGTAAGATAATAATTGCTCGCCCTGAAGATAGGATAAAAAAGAAATTCAGGAAATTTTGGTGATAACATGATAGGTATTGATGTTCAAGAACCTGAACAAAAATGTGATGATCCTAACTGCCCATTCCATGGGACTCTTCCAGTAAGAGGCCAGATTTTAGAGGGTATAGTTACAAGTGATAGGGCAGAAAGGACCATTACAGTAGAAAGAAGTTTTTACAAGTTTATACGAAAATATGAAAGATATGAAAAGAGAAAATCTAAAATAATTGTGCATAAGCCTGATTGTATTGATGTAAATGTGGGAGATGCAGTTAAAATTGCAGAATGCAAGCCATTAAGTAAAACAAAACATTTTGTGGTTGTAGAGGTTAAAGGAGATAGATAATATGAAAGCTACCACTTCAAATGTTACAAGGGTTTTACCAATAGGAGCAAGACTTCAGTGCATCGATAATACCGGTGCCAGGGAAGTTGAAATTGTTTCTGTAAAGGGATACAAAGGTGTAAGAAGAAGACTTGCTACTGCAGGCGTTGGCGATATGATTATAATAACTGTAAAAAAAGGGGCTGTGGACATGAGAAAGGAGGTCATGACTGCGGTAGTTGTAAGACAGAAAAAAGAATTTAGAAGAGCAAACGGCCTAAGAGTTAAATTTGAAGACAATGCAGCAGTTATAGTAGGTCCGGAAGGTACATTAAAGGGTTCTGAGATAAGAGGCCCTGTTGCAAAGGAAGCAGCTGAAAGATGGCCAAGCATAGGAAGTGCTGCAAGCGTAATTGTGTAATTAAATTAATGGTAAGGAAACATGGCTGTCGAAAACCTTCGGTTTTTGCATGCGTCAAAATCGGAGCTTACAAAAATCAAAGTTTACGAAAATTAAAAATTTTCTTATTCCAAAATCGAAGATTTTGAGAAATTTTATGGTGATAATATGTCAAAACAACCAAGAAAACAAAGGAAACTCCTTCACAATGCACCTTTACACGTACGCCGTAAATTTATGAGCGTTATGCTCAGCAAAGAACTCAGAGAAGAACATGGAAAAAGATCCATTCCTGTAAAAAAAGGAGATACTGTACAGGTAGTTCGCGGCGATTTTAAAGATCATGAAGGTAAGGTGGAAAAAGTTGACCTTAAAAATTACAGGGTCATGGTTGAAGGAGCTACAATACAAAAACCAGATGGAAATCCTGCTTATCACTCTATACATCCATCCAAACTTATGATAGTAGAACTGGATATGGATGATGATGAGAGAAATGAAATAATGGGGAGGAAGGGATAATATGGCAATAATGGGATCAAGAAAACATCTAAAGCGTTATAAAGCGCCAAGACACTGGCCAATTCATCCAAAAGAAAATAAGTGGACTGTAAAACCAAATCCAGGCCCTCACGCTATAGAAGAATCATTACCTTTACTGCTTATAGTTCGTGATATTCTCAAAGTTGCGGATAATTCAAGAGAGGCAAAAAGAATTATAAACAATGGAGATATTCTTGTAGATGGAAGAATCAGGAAAGATTACAAATACCCTGTTGGATTCATGGATGTGATTGAAATACCAAAAACAGAGAGCATTTACAGGGTACTTCCAGATGAAAAGGGTAGGTTAATACTTCATCCAATAGAAACTAAAAACAGGGAATTCAAACTTTGTAAAATCACCAATAAAACTACAATAAAAGGTGGAAAAACCCAACTTAACCTTCATGACGGTAGAAACTATATTGATGAGGGGGATTATAAAGTTGGGGATGTTGTTATTCTCAAAGTTCCAGAACAGAAATTAGATGAAGTAATAAAATTTGAAAATGGAAATATTGGTCTTATAACTGGTGGAAAACACATTGGAGAGATTGGTAGAATAAAAGAGATAAACATAACAAAATCTTCCATGCCCAACACAGTTGAGATGGAAACCGATTCTAAGAAAACTTTCCTTACCTTAAAAGACTATGTATTTGTAATTGGCAAAAAAGAACCAGTAATAACACTTCCTGGAGGTAAATAAATGAATCCTATGGAAGAAGTTAAAATAGCCAAGGCAACCATTAATGTGGGTGTTGGCGAAGGTGGAGAAAGGCTGGCAAGGGCTGAAAAGCTTCTTGAAAGTATGACTGGCCAGAAATCAGTAAGGACCTATTCTAAAGTTACTAATCCTGAATTTGGTATTAGGAAGGGACAGCCCATAGCATGCAAGGTTACATTAAGGGGAGAAAAAGCTGATAAAGCCATAAAAATGATACTGGACGGTATTGAAAACAGGTTAAAAGTAAAGCAGTTTGATGCTCAGGGTAATGTTTCATTTGGAATAGAGGAACATATTGATATTCCTGGAATGCGTTATGATCCGGATATTGGAATATTTGGTATGAATATGTCCATAACATTTGAAAAGCCAGGTTACAGGATAAAAAGAAGAAAAATTCAGAGGAAAAAAATTCATAATAAACATAAAATTACTCCAGAAGAAACTGTTCAGTTTATGAAGGATAATTTCCAGGTAAAGATTAAAGGGTTGAAGGAAAAAGAAGATTCCTGAACTAAAAATCAAAGATTTTAAGGTGATAATTTGCCAAGAAAATACGGAAAAGCATCAAGAAAATGTAGAAGATGCGGTGATCATTCTGCACTGGTTAGAAGATACGGGCTTATGTTATGCAGACAATGCTTCAGAGAACTCGCACACAAAATAGGATTTAAAAAATACAATTAAGAGGTGTTATTAGTGCTTATGGATCCTCTAGCAAACGCTCTTACCAACATGAGAAACAACGAAATGCAGGGAAATAAGAGATGTAAAATTGTACCTGCATCCAAAATGATAGGGCGTGTTTTAAGAACAATGCAAAAGGAAGGTTACATTGGCGAATTTGAATTTGTCGATGATAACAAAGCTGGACAGTTCATAGTAGAACTTGAAGGTAATATTAACAGATGCGGTGTTATAAAGCCAAGACACGCAGTAAAAAAAGATGAATTTGAGAAATTTGAAAAGAGATATTTACCATCAAAGGCTTTCGGAATAATGATATTAACCACACCAGAGGGCATCATGACCCATAAAGAGGCTAAAGATAAGGGAATCGGTGGTAGGCTCTTAGCTTATATATACTGAAATAGGTGATAAAATGGCTCAAGCAGTAGTCCTAAGAGAAGAGTTAGAAATTCCTGAGGGCATAGATGTCAATTTAGATGGCGGAATAACTGTAAAGGGATCAAAGGGTCAGCTCAAAAGGAAATTTAACTATCCTAAAGTTACCATAAAGAAGGAAGAAAACAAAATTGTATTAGAGGCTAATTTTCCAAAAAAAAGAGATAAAGCAATGCTTGGAACTATAAGATCCCATATTAACAACATGTTCATAGGATTAACAGATGGATTTACCTATAACATGAAAATAGTTTACGCTCACTTCCCTATGGCTGTTAAAGCAACCGGGAATAAGGTTACAATAGAAAATTTCCTTGGTGAAAGGCATCCCCGAACTGCAAAGATTGTAGGGGATGCTAAAGTACAGGTAAAGGGCGATGAAGTGGTTGTTACAGGAATTAACAAAGAAGAAGTTGGACAGACAATGGCCAATTTGGAACAGGCCACTAAAATAAAGGGAAGAGATCCAAGGGTATTCCAGGATGGAATATACTTTGTAAGCAGGGAATAAGGCGGTGGCAGGATGAAAAAACCAGATTTTAAAAGACAGGAATGGTTCAGATACAAAAAATTGGGAGAAAAATGGAGAAAGCCAAAGGGAAAAACAAGTAAAACAAGAAGATACGAAAAAGGAAAGCCTGCAATGCCTTCTATTGGCTATGGTTCTCCAAAATCTACAAAAGGACTTCATCCTTCAGGGTTTAAAGATGTTCTTGTAAGTAACATTGCTGAACTTAAAAAGCTTGATCCAGCTACGCAGGCATGTAGAATCAGTGCTACAGTTGGAAAAAGAAAAAAAGAGGTCATGCTTGAAAAAGCAAAAGAATTAGGAATTAAAATCCTTAACAAGAGGATTTAGTGCTCAATACAGGTGCTTAAGGTCAGTTTTTCTGACATTGCAATTTGATTGTATAAAACAATTAAAACCTAAAAAAGTTTGGATCGGCCTTTAAGAACTAAGCTGGTAAGTGTTTGAGCTTAAAGGTCGTAGGAGGTTTATTCATGAATCTTACTACTCAAAAGAGATTGGCTGCAGATATTCTGAAAGTCGGAGAAAACAGGATATGGATAGATCCTGAAAGGGCAGAAGAAGTATCAAGGGCCATAACTCGAGAAAGTGTTAAACAACTTATAAATAACAAGGTAATAAAAGCAAAGCCACAAAAAGGAATAAGCAGTTACAGATCAAAGAAAATAGCTGCACAGAAGAAGAAAGGTAGAAGAAAAGGTCATGGTAGTACAAAAGGGGCTAAAGGAGCTAGAAATCCCAAGAAAAAAGCGTGGATGACTACCATAAGGGCTTTAAGAATTGATCTAAAAGATATGAGGGATAATAGGGAAATTAACAGGACTACCTATAGAAAACTCTATAAAATGGCTAAAGGTGGCGCATTTAGAAGTAAATCCTATATGAAAACCTATGCCAGGGATCATGGTCTGCTTAGGTAAAAGGAGGAATTTAATTGGCACACGGATCAAGATACAAGGTAGCATTTAGAAGAAGAAGAGAAGGAAAAACTAATTATGGGGCAAGATTAAAGCTTATTGAATTGGATAAAGCTCGAATAGTGGCAAGGATTACGAATAATCATATTATTGCTCAAATTATAAATGTGGTTCCGGAAGGAGATGAAACCCTTATTTCTGCACATTCTAATGAACTTAATAAACTGGGATGGTTAGGATCCACAAAAAATATTTCTGCAGCATATCTCACTGGATTTTTATGCGGTAAAAAAGCCCTTAATGAAGGTATAGATGGGGCTGTTTTGGATATTGGTTTAAAATCTCCAACCAGGGGTACTAAAGTCTTTGCATTACTGAAAGGGGCTGTAGATGCTGGTCTTAACGTTCCACATGGTGATGTTGTTTTACCTGATGAAGAGAGAATAAGGGGAGAACATATAGCACAGTATGCTGAGTCTTTAAGTGAAGATGAAGTTAATAAGAGATTTTCAAAATATATCCAGAATGGATTATCTCCCAAGGATCTCCCGAACCATTTTGATGAAATAAAACAAAAAATTAGTAAAGAGGGATCATAATGAATTTTAATATTGATGAATGGGAACCTAAAACCAATCTGGGACACATGGTTAAGGAAGGTACAATAACCGATATCGACGAAATATTCGAAAGAGGTCTTCCAATCATGGAACTTGAAATAGTTGATGCTTTATTGCCTGATTTAGAAGAAGAAGTAATGGACGTTAACCTCGTTCAGAGAATGCACAAATCCGGTAGAAAAGTAAACTTCAGAGTTATCGTTGCAGTTGGAAATAAAAACGGATACGTAGGGCTTGGCCAGGGAAAAGCCAAAGAGGTTGGTCCAGCTATAAGAAAGGCAGTTGATAATGCTAAATTTAATGTAATAAAAGTTAGAAGAGGCTGCGGTGATTGGGGATGTGTATGTGGAAGAGAACACACAGTACCATTTAAAATATCCGGTAAAAGTGGCAGTGTAAGGGTTACTTTAATCCCAGCACCTGGTGGAGTTGGTCTTGCATTGGGAGACGTTGGAAAGACCATTTTAAAACTTGCAGGAATTGATGATGTGTGGTCCCAGACAATGGGTCAAACACAGACAACCATCAACTTTGCAGGAGCAGTTTTTGATGCCCTTAAAAACCTGAGCATGATTAAAGCAAACAAATCCGACCTTAAAAATCTTGGAGTAGTAGGGTGATAATCATGATTGCAGCAGTAAGGATAAGGGGTAGAACAGGAATTAAAAAAGAAATTGCTGATACCCTGGATATGTTAAAACTTACCAGGATTAATCACGCGGTTTTGATGGAAGAAAATCCAAGTTATAAAGGAATGCTTCAAAAAGCCAAAGATTATATAACATGGGGAGAGGTAGACAAAGAAACTGTATCCCAGCTTATATCTAAAAGAGGAAAATTATCAGGTAACCTTAAAGTTACTGAAGATTACATTAAAGGAAACACAGATTATTCATCTGTAGAAGAACTTTCCATGGCATTGATAGATTCTGGCGCTAAATTGGAAGATATCGGAGTAAAACCAGTATTCAGGCTCCATCCTCCAAGAAAAGGATATGAAAATATCAAAAAAACCTTTAAAGAATCTGGAAGTTTAGGTTACAGAGGAGATAATATAGGAGATCTCATTAAAAAGATGATCTAAAGCTCGTCACCTTTTTACAGGTGGAGGTGTATTGCAATGATAAGAAAGACAAGAAAAATAAGGAAGCTACGAGGTTCACGAACTGTGGGTGGTGGAAGCTCTAAAAAGCGAAGGGGAGCCGGTCACAGAGGTGGAAGAGGAAATGCCGGTCTTCATAAAAGTAAATGGACATGGGTTGTTAAATATGATCCTGATCACTTTGGAAAATACGGTTTTAAAAGACCGCAGGGGAATGTTTTAAAACTCAATCCTGTAAATGTTGATTATCTGGATCAAAAATCAGAAGAATTGGTACAGCAGGGTCTGGCTCAAAAGAAAAACGATGCTATTGAAATAGATGTAACTGACCTTGGCTACAGTAAGGTACTTGGAAAGGGTAAAGTAACAAAAACCCTAATTATAAAATCACCTAAGTTCTCCAGTATAGCAATAAAGAAAATCGAAGAAGCTGGCGGAGAAATAGTTAATCTTTAAAATTTAATATGGGCAGGGAGTGAAGCTCTTTGATTGAAAAATTAAAACCGATATATTCATTAATTCCTCAGGTAAGATCACCTGTGCACAGAATGCCATTTAAGGAGAAACTTAAATGGACAGGAATTATACTGGTGCTGTATTTTTTCCTGACTCAGGTGGCCCTCTATGGGTTAAGTCCATATGCAGTGGACCAGTTCGCACAGCTAAGGGCAGTGCTTGCAGGTAGCTTTGGTTCAATTATTACACTTGGTATAGGGCCGATAGTTACAGCATCCATTATACTCCAGCTTCTGGTCGGAGGAAATATTTTGAAAATGGATCTTTCAAAACACGAGGATAAAGCTATATTCCAGGGAACACAGAAACTCCTTGCTATTGTATTCACTTTATTCGAAGCAGTAGTACTTGTATATACAGGTGCACTGGCCGCCATACCGGGATATGAGGCAATAGTTGTGACCCAGATAACAATCGGCGGACTTCTCGTCATCTTCCTTGACGAGGTTGTATCCAAATGGGGATTTGGTAGCGGTGTAGGTCTTTTCATCGTTGCTGGAGTAGCTCAGGCCATAATAGTAGGAGCACTTAACTTCCTTTCATCACCAACAACTCCAGGAGTGCCTGCAGGGGCAATTCCTCAATTTATATATCTTTTAACTACTGGAGCGCCTGATTTCAGCATACTTGTTCCGGTAATAGCCACAATTGTTGTTTTCCTTATTGTGGTATATGCTGAAAGTATGAGGGTTGAAATACCTCTTTCTTATGGGGGAGTTAAAGGAGCAAGAGGAAAATATCCATTAAGATTTATATATGCAAGTAACATGCCGGTTATTCTTACCAGCGCACTTCTATTGAATGTGGCAATACTCGCTACACTATTCCAGAGACTTGGATTTCCAATTCTCGGAACTATCTCCAATGGTCAGGCTATAAGTGGAATTGCTTATTATCTTTCCACACCCACAAGTCCAAGTGTAATTTTCACAGACCCACTGAAGGTGATAATTTATGGTGTTGTTTTTACTCTATCATGCGTGCTCTTTGCATGGCTCTGGGTAGAATTAAGTGGAATAGGCCCTAAAAAGGTTGCTGGCGATCTTCACAAGATGGGAATGCAAATTCCGGGATTTAGAAGCAGTAAATCTCAATTTGAAAAGATACTCAGAAGATACATCCCAATCATAACTATACTTGGAGGAGCATTTGTTGGCCTACTGGCCTTTGGTGCAGACCTTACAGGTGCATTAGGTGGAGGAACAGGTGTTCTTTTAGCTGTAGGTATAGTATACAGACTTTATGAGGAAATAGCCCAGGAACAGTTGATGGACATGCATCCAATGCTCAGGAAGTTTTTAGGTGATTAAATAAAAGAGGGATAAAAATGAAAGTAGTTGTAATTGCAGGAATTCCAGGATCAGGCAGCACAACAGTATTAAACAAGGCACTCGAAAGCCTTGATTATGTAAACGTGAATTATGGAGATGCAATGATTAAAATTGCTCAAGAAAAAGGTATTGTAGAAGATAGAGATTCTTTAAGGAAACTTACTCCAGATGTGCAAAAGGAAATTCAAAAAAATGCTGCAAAAAGTATAAGAGAGATGTCAGAAGTAAATAATATAATCGTTGATACTCACTGTACAATAAAAACACCTGCTGGTTTTTTACCCGGACTTCCTAAATGGGTACTGGATGAACTTGAGCCTGATATGTTCATATTGATTGAAGCAGATGGCGAAGAAATCTTAATGAGAAGAATTAGTGATGAAACAAGAACAAGAGATATGGAAAAATTAGGCGATATAGAACTCCATCAGGAAATGAATCGCGCCGTATCCATGGCTTATGCAGCACTTACAGGTGCTACGGTAAAAATTATTAAAAATCATGATAATCGGCTGGACGAGCCCGTGGAAGACATGATCAACACATTAAAATAGTTCTTTGAGGAAATAAAAATGGTATTTGAATCTATACTTGGGGGCATATTTGGAGCATTAAACAGTACATTTAACCCCTTTATCCAGGCAGTAGGCCCAATGATAGCCATACTGATAATAGCTACTATAATAGCTTTTGTAATTACGCTTGCAAATAAACTTCTTGTAGATCAGGATAGGCTTCAGTATCTGCAAAAGGAAATGAAAGAATTTCAACAGGAAATGATGGAAGCCAGAAAATCCAATGATCCAAAGGCACTGGAGAAAATGCAGAAAAAACAAATGGAATTTATGGATATTCAAAAGGAAATGATGACCAATTCATTTAAACCCATGATAGTAACATTTCTTCCAATAATAATCGTATTCTGGTGGATATCAGCCAATCCATTATTAAACCGTTTAATTATAGAATTACCTACATTTGTCTACTGGATACTTTTAGTTCCATTATGGCATGCACTTCCATTTTATGGAAATACAACTCCAGGTGCCCCTGAAATGTCCATCACATGGTTAGGGTGGTACATACTGTGTTCATTCGCTTTCTCCATTATATTCAGGAAGTTAATGGGACTTAAAAGCGGTGGCATGTAAATTCACCAGTATTCAATTTCATGAACTCAATAAATGTTAAAACTAAACACTCAAATGCCAGTATTCGAAAATCTACGATTTTTGGTGCCTCAAAGTTCTTAGAATTTTCAGAGCCGAAGGAAACCTTAAAAAAATCTTCGATTTTTAAGCAAAGAAAATGTTTTGCATTTTCTTTAGCTACGTTTCGTGGCTCCGAAAACAGAGCATGCGAATCTTTGATTCGCTGCGTCAACCGAAGATTAGACAGTTTTCGAGAGTTTAAAATGTTAGGAGAGATTATATGCCTGAATTAAGATACAGATCTAGATCATATAGAAGAACATTCAAAAAAACCCCTGGAGGAAAAACAGTCTTACGTTACAAGAAGAAAAAGCCCAGCAAGCATGTATGTGCCGAATGTGGCAACCTTCTTAATGGAGTTCCAAGGGGAAGACCTTACCAGATAAGAAAACTATCAAAATCTAAAAAAAGACCGAACAGACCTTATGGTGGATATTTTTGCCATGAATGCGCTCGAAAAATGTTTAAACTCGAGGCAAGGGAAGGATGATTATAACTATCAGCGGATTAGCCGGAAGTGGAACCACTACGGCATCTAAAATCCTTTCAGAAAGAACAGGTATTCCACACATCTCCGCAGGCGATATATTTCGCCAGATGGCTGCAGAAAAAAATATGGATATTCTGGAGTTCAGTAAATTCGCTGAAGAAAATGAAGATATCGACATAGAAATTGATAAAAGACAGACTGAAATAGCAAAAGAAAAAGAAAATTTAATTGTAGATGGAAGATTATCTGCTCATTTTGTAGATGCCCACCTTAAAATATGGTTTATAGCTCCTTTAGAAATCCGTACACAGCGAATAACTCAAAGAGAGAGTAAACCACACAATAAAGTTAAAGAAGAAATAATTAAAAGAAGTAAAAGCGAAGCAAAAAGATATCGTGAAATTCATAATATCGATATTGAAAATCTGGAAATTTACGATCTTATCATAAATACCGGTAGTTTTAATCCAGAAAGCATCGCTGATATCATTTTAAAAGTAATAGAGGTGATTTCATGCCAGCAATAGAAGTAGGAAGAGTATGTGTAAAAATTGCAGGAAGAGAAGCAGGCGAAAAATGTGTTATAGTTGAAATTATTGATGATAAATTTGTTGAAGTTGTAGGAACCAACATAAAAAACAGAAGGTGTAATATAAAGCATTTAGAACCCGTTGATCAGACAATTGAAATAAAATCAGGCAATGTGGAAGATATTAAAAAAGAACTTCAATCAGCTTAACAGTTTAGGGTTTTCTAATGGCTGATTTACTCATAAAATCTGAAGGTGAGACAGATCCAAAATATGGAAACTTTCCAGAGGAAAGGTCAATAGAGGATCATATAAAAAGAGGGATAATCAACCTTGATAAACCTTCAGGCCCAACATCCCATGAAGTCGATTCCTGGGTAAAAAAAATACTTGGGGTAGAGAAAACAGGGCATGGAGGAACCCTGGACCCTAAAGTCACAGGAATTTTACCTGTAGGTATAGATTATGCAACAAGGGTTATTCAAATGCTTTTAGGTGCAGATAAAGAATATGTATGTCTTATGAGACTGCACAAAGAGGTTTCAGAGAAAAGAATCGTTGACATATTGAATGAATTCCAGGGGAAAATATTCCAGACACCCCCTCTTAAATCGGCGGTTAAAAGAGAACTGAGAGTTCGAAACATTTATTACGTTAACATGCTTGAAATAGAAGGGCAGGACGTTTTATTTAAAATAGGATGCGAAGGCGGAACTTACATACGAAAGTACTGTCATGATGTAGGTGAAGCATTGGGAACAGGGGCCCATATGGCAGAACTTAGAAGAACAAAGGCCGGACCATTCATTGAAGATGAAACACTGACCACTCTTCAGGATTTAACAGATGCTTATTACATATGGAAGGAGGAAGGAGATGAATCCTTCCTTAGAAAGGCTATACTTCCTATGGAACGAGCAGTTGAATATTTACCTAAAATTTTCATAAGAGATTCGGCTGTTGATGCAATCTGCCACGGTGCAGACCTTGCATCAGGCGGAATTATAAAAATTGAAGAAGGAATTAAAAAGGGCAGTACTGTAACTGTTATGACCCTTAAAGGCGAGCTGGTTGCAGCAGGCGAAAGCCTGAAAACATCTGCAGAAATATTTAAAGCAAAAAAAGGCATAATGATAGACATAAAAAAAGTCTTTATGGAACCAGATACATATCCAAAGATGTGGAAGTAAAAAATACTCTTTAAATCGACTTCTAGCATTTTGAGCTCATATTTCAACATTCAGTATCCATATTCAAAATATGGCCGGTTACCATAAGCTTTTAAGTGTTTAATGACATAAATTTCATGTCCATTATTGGATCCAATTTCCCTCAATATAAAACAAAAATATCATATGCCGGGATAGCCTAGCCAGGTACGGCGCAAGACTGGAAATCTTGTGGAGCTTTGCTCCTCCTGGGTTCAAATCCCAGTCCCGGCGTTCAAAATTCGATGAATTTTTGACGCTTACAAAACTGAAGTTTTGTTGCCTCAAAAACAGAGTTTTCGAGAGCGCTAAAACTTTTAAAGTTTACCCAAGCGGTATCTCTCTATTCACCCGTCCAAACAAACTGAATACAGAAATACCTGCACATGCACAAATAAAAATTAATCGCACAAAATTAATGAAATAAAAACATAAACAAGGCATTTCGCTCTTACCGGAGGTTGAAGAAAATGCATGGCATTTTCAAAATCCCCAAAATGAATTTTTAGAAAAATGCTTTGTAATTTCCAACATTTTGGAGGTTTAAAAATGGAAGAAGACTTTAAACATATGATCCGTATCGCCAGAAAGGATATACATGGTAACAAAACCATTGAGAATGCTCTTGCTGACATAAAAGGTGTGGGAAAAGCATTAGCAAGGTCAATAGGCATAGTTATGGATCTTGATTTAAATCAGAAGATTGGATATCTCTCTGATGATGAAGTAGCTAAAATTGAAGAAGTAATAAAGGATCCTAAAAGAAGCAATGTTCCTGAATGGATGTTAAACAGACGTAATGATTACGAAACAGGTGAAACAGTTCACTTAATAGAATCTGACCTCATGATGACATTGAGAGATGATTTAAACAGAATGAAAAAGACCAGAAGCTATAAAGGAAGGAGACACGAAGTTGGTCTTCCAGTTAGGGGTCAGAGAACAAAATCTACCTTCAGAAAAGGTTCATCTGTTGGTGTTAGAAGGAGAAGAGGAAGATAATCTTTAGGAGTTATTTATATGGGACATCCAAGAAAATCCAGAAAAAAATATGATACACCATCTCATCCATGGAACGCTGATAGGATAAAAGAGGAAAACAGACTAGCCAATAAATACGGTCTTAAAAGTAAAAAAGAGATTTGGAAGGCTGAAACCATGGTTAAAAGGTACAGAAGAGACGCAAGACACCTTCTAGGAATGGTTACGGACCAGACAATTAAAGAAAGACAGGATCTCATAAATCACCTCGTAAAGATGGGTATTTTGGGAGAAAACGCAAAACTTGAAGATGTACTTGATTTAACTGTTGAAGACGTTTTAAGAAGAAGATTACAAACCATGGTACATAAAAAAGGACTTGCAAACACAGCAAAAGAAGCACGAATGTTTGTTGTGCATGGACACATAGCTTTAAATGAGAAGAAAATTGATTCACCAAGTTATATTGTTAAAAGAGGCGAAGAGGATTTAATAGGGTTTTATCATTCTTCTACAGTAGAAAAGCAGTACAATGAAAAAACAGAAAAGAAAGGTACTGAAAAAACATAGGTTTGAAGAGAAAAACCTGTCAAAACTCAAGTTTTGACGCATGCAAAAACCTTCGGTTTTGCAAGCTTCGGTTTTCGAACTACAAATTCAAAGAATTTGAGGTGATATTATGGCAGAAAAAGAAAGATGGGGCGTAGCTAACATTTATTCATCATTTAACAACACAATAATTACCATAACTGACATAACAGGGGCAGAAACAATTACCCAGTGGTCAGGTGGAAAAGTTGTTAGGGCAGACAGACAGGAATCATCTCCATTTGCAGCTATGGAAGCAGCTACAAGGGCAGCAGATGATGTTAAAGAGAAAGGAATCATAGGATTGCATATAAAAGTAAGAGCCCCTGGTGGAAACGGACCAAGAACTCCAGGCCCTGGTGCACAGGCTACAATAAGAGCACTGGCAAGAGCGGGTATTAGAATTGGAAAAATAGAAGATGTCACTCCAATTCCCCACGACGGTACTGGAAGGCCCGGAGGTAAAAGGGGAAGAAGGGTCTAACATGGAGATAGATATTAAAGAAAAACATGATAATGAACTAACATTTGTCGTCAAAGACGTAGACGTATCCTTTATAAATGCAATAAGGAGAATATGCACTGTTGAAGTTTCAACAATGGCCATAGATATGGTTTCAATATTCAAAAACGACTCAACATTATTTGATGAAGTTTTAGCTCACAGATTAGGATTGGTACCATTGGAAACAGATCTGGAAGCATTTGTACTCCCATCTGAATGTGATTGTGAGGATAACTGCCCAAGTTGCAGCGTTTCTTTAATTTTAAAAGGAAAAGGTCCTAAAGTGGTCTATTCTGGTGACCTTGTTTCAGCTCACGAAGCTGTGAAGCCAGTTTATGATAGTATCCCTCTTTTAAAGCTTAAAGAAGGGGAAGAAATTGAACTGGAAGCAATAGCAAAACTTGGAATCGGACTGGAACATGCAAAGTGGCAGCCAACAATAACATGTGCATACAAGTACTATCCTGTAATTACAATAGACGATAGCTGTGAAGTATGCATGAAATGCGTAAATGAATGTCCAAGAAACGTTCTGGAATACGATGAATCCCAGAATAAAATTGTAATCACAGATATTGAAAACTGTTCCGCATGTAAAACATGTATGAATAACTGTGAGCAAGAGGCTATTCACGTTGACGCACTGAATGATAAATTCATTTTCAAAATTGAAACAGACGGATCATTATCTCCTGAAGAAGTTCTAGAAAATGCGTGCGATGTTCTTAAGGATAAATCAGAGGAAATCGTAGTATTTTGTAAAGGAGGTGCTAAAAAATGAAATTAACAAAAACAAATCCTAAACTCATTGAACTTATTGATACTTTAAAAGAGAAATCATACCATGAGGAAGTTGCAATATGGAAGGATGTTGCAAAAAGGCTCCAAAGATCAACAAGAAGAAAAGCAGAAGTTAATATATCAAAAATAAACAGATATTCATCCCCAGATGAAACAGTACTGATTCCAGGAAAAATACTTGGAAGCGGTGAACTGGATCATAAGGTTAAAGTTGTAGCACTTGGTTTTTCAAAGAGAGCTGAAGAAAAAATCGCTGCTGCGGGCGGAGAATGTTTAAATATCTCACAAATACTCGATGAAAATCCAAAGGGAAACAAAATACGGATTATTGAGTAATTATAAAGAAGGTGTTTTTAATGATTATAGATGGAGAAGGACTCGTACTGGGAAGACTTGCAAGCACTGTAAGTAAAAAACTCCTTGAAGGCGAGAAGATAGTGGTATTAAATGCCGAAAAGATTGTAATCTCCGGTACAAAGGATTGGGCATACGCAAAATATAAACAGAGAGTTGATAGGGCAAGTATATCAAACCCGAGAAGAATGGGGCCTAAATATCCAAGAAGACCTGACGATATCTTTAGAAGAACTGTGAGGGGGATGTTACCCTACAGAAAAACCAGCGGAAGAGAAGCATATAAAAAGCTTAAAGTTTGTGTTGGAGTTCCTCAGGAATTTGACGGCTTTGAAATGTTTAAGGTACAGGAAGCAGAACCTAAAAATATTAAAAAAAGCATAGAGCTTGGGGAAGTATCAAAATTACTGGGAGCAAAGTTTGAAGTACAGGTGAAAGGATGAAAAAAGTAATTCATACAAGCGGAAAGAGGAAAACTGCAATTGCAAGGGGAAGATTCAGAGAAGGGAAAGGAAGAGTAAGGATAAACAAACGCCCGGTAGAACTCTACGACCCTGAACTTGCAAGACTGAAAATCACAGAACCATTATCACTTGCTGGAGATGTTGTTAAAACTGTAGACATAGATGTAAAGGTTGTTGGTGGAGGAGTAATGGGACAGGCTGAAGCGGCACGTATGGTAATAGCCAAAGGTCTGATACAGTGGACAAGCGACATGGATTTAAAGGAAAAATTCATTCAGTACGACAGAACCATGCTTGTAGGAGATCCAAGGAGATCAGAACCTAAAAAGTATGGTGGTAGAGGAGCCAGAGCGAGAAGGCAGAAAAGTTACAGATAAACAATTAGAATTTATTTCCTTTTTAAAGAAAATTGTTTAAAAAATAGTTAAATTCCCATGGAAATAGCTAAAAAATTAGAAAGATGATAGAACATGATTCCTGTAAGATGCATAAGCTGTGGTAAAGTTGTATCTGCCTATTTTGATGAATACACCAAAAGGGTAGAAGATGGGGAAAACCCCAAAGAGGTCCTTGACGATCTGGGACTGAAGAAATATTGCTGTAGAAGAATGTTAATAGCTCATGTTGAGGCATGGTAGGGGGCTGTAGGGTAGCTTGGTCCATCCTCTCAGCCATTGAAAGAAGTATTCAGTTAAAATCTTTACTCAATATTTTTTCAACTGAATCGGGGATGGTCACACCGGAACGCTGGAGACCCGAGTTCAAATCTCGGCAGCCCCATTTTAATAAAAATGTATTTAAAATTTATGATTCTTAATTGAATCATTTAGGAGAAGATGTTATGTCATCTAAACTTACAAGATTTGAAAAAGCAAGAATTATTGGTGCAAGAGCTCTTCAGTTATCAATGGGGGCAAAACCATTAATAGAGGTGAATGAACCGCTTGATCCAATTGATATTGCAACTTTAGAATTAAAAAAAGGAATAATTCCTCTTGATATTAAAAAATAACCATTTTTTTTGAAAAAGAGGTGTTTTTGTGGATAGTGTTATTGAAGACGTCCGTGTTAGAAAAATTTTAGATAGCAGGGGAAACCCTACAGTAGAAGTAGATGTATTAACCTGGAATGGGTTTGGAAGAGCTGCAGCACCAAGTGGTGCAAGTACAGGGATACGTGAAGTTACGGCATTTCCAGAAGGCGGTGTTGATAAAATAATAAGTGAAGTTGAAGATATAATCTCATCGGAGCTTATTGGTATGGATGCCGAAGATTTAAATGATATAGACACAGTTTTAAAGGAAATAGATGGTACTGATAATCTATCTTCTTTAGGAGGTAATACTATAGTTGCTGTTTCAATGGCAACAGCAAAAGCAGCAGCTGCATCATATAACATGCCTCTGTATAAATTCCTTGGGGGAAATATGAAAAATGAAATTCCATATCCTCTGGGAAACATGGTAAATGGTGGGGCGCATGCTGGTAAAAACGCACCAGACATTCAGGAGTTTCTTGTCCTTCCGGTGGGTGCACAAAGCATTAAAGAAGCTGTATTTGCAAATTCCGGCGTACACAAGAAAGTTGGAGAACTCATAAAAGCGAAAGACAGCACATTTACTGGTGGAAAAGGAGATGAAGGAGGATGGGCGCCTAACCTTACCAACGAGGATGCACTCGAAATTCAGGCTAAAGCATGTGAAGAAGTTAGTAATGAAACAGGAGTTACAATAAGACCCTGCCTTGATATGGCGGTAAGTGAACTCTGGAATGGCAGTAAATATGTATATGCAAGAGAAGGTGTGGAAAGAGATACCGGAGAACAGATTGATTTCGTTGAAGAAATTATTAATACGTATAACATGTTCTACGTCGAAGATCCAATACAGGAAAGTGATTTCAATGGCTTTGCAGAGCTAACACGAAAGGCAGGAGATAGATGTCTTATCTGTGGAGATGACCTCTTTGTAACCAACGCCCAAATCCTGGAAGAAGGAATTGGAATGGGCGCTGCAAATTCAATTATTATTAAACCAAATCAAATTGGAACTCTAACTGATACTTATGAAACAGTTAAACTTGCAAAAGCCAATGGATATGTACCGGTTGTATCACACAGGTCTGGAGAGACAACTGATGATACAATAGCTCATTTGGCAGTAGCATTTTCAAGCCCAATCATTAAAACAGGTGCTCTGGGTGGAGAAAGAATTGCTAAATTAAATGAACTTATCAGGATTGAAGAAGAAATGATAAATCCTAAAATGGGAGACTTATAATCTGAAAATACGGTGATAACAAATGGTTAAAATAACAATCGACTATAAAAAATGTGAAGGTGCAGATTGTGCTGAATGCGTGGATGTTTGCCCAATGGAAATTCTGATAATCGATGGAGAAAAGGTAATTATTCAGAATAAAGAAGAATGCAGCTTGTGCGAAGTGTGCATGGATGTATGCCCTAGTGATGCAGTAGAAGTAGAAGAATAACATCTACACTTAAAAAACCTTTAATTTCTGTATTTTATTAAAAATTATTTGAATATGAGGTTAAGGAAAATCAAAGCCAACAAAAACCCGTTTTTATGGCTTGCAATCTTTAGAAAATCATAGATTTACTGTTCAGGAAATTTATTTCCTTCAACGTCAAAATCTTCGATTTTGACAGCTGCAAAAAAAATTTTTTTTGCGCCCCAAAAATTTATAATTATTTGAGGGATATTCCGAACAACATTAATAAAAAAATTATTGAGGTTGAAGAAACCGCAGGTTTCTGAATCACAAATTTTTTAAAAAAATTTGAGGTGATAATTTGTCAGAACTATTAATACCACTTGACAGGTACTTAGCAGCAGGTTTACACATAGGAACACAACAGAAAACCAAGGATATGGAAAGATATATTTACAGAGTAAGGGCAGATGGCCTTTATGTTCTTGATGTAAGGAAAACAAACGATAGGATTGAAGTAGCAGCCAAATTCTTAGCGAGATTTGATCCAGATGACATACTTGTAGTTTCAACAAGACAGTATGGTCAGGCTCCTGTTAAGAAGTTTGGGCAGGTTACTGGTGCAAAAACAATCCCTGGAAGATTTATACCCGGTACATTAACCAATCCAAATTACTCTAAATTTATAGAACCAAAGGTTCTTGTAGTTACCGATCCTCGTTCAGACTCACAGGCTATAATTGAGGCAAAACAAATTGGAATACCTGTTGTGGCTCTCTGCGATACAGAAAACTTACTCGGTAACGTTGATATAGTATTACCTGTAAATAACAAGGGTAGAAAAGCTATTGCGCTTGTTTACTGGTTACTTGCAAGAGAAATACTGAAGGCAAGGGGAGTTTTAGGAGAAGACCAAGATCTTGAAATGCAGCCCTCTGATTTCGAGTTAAAAATTTAAAAACCATAATTTTTGTAGGATATAAATTAAAAAAAATAAGAGGCAGTGATTTTATGATAAGAAAACCTGCTGTTGCGGGCATTTTTTACGAAAGGAATCCTGATTCTTTAAAAAAACAAATAGAATGGTGTTTTGAACATAAATTGGGTCCTGGAAAAATTCCGGAAGAAACGTTGAACAAAAGACAAATTAAAGGGGTAATGGTTCCACATGCTGGTTATCAGTACTCCGGACCTGTTGCAGCTCACTCATACTACAGAATCTTTGAAGATGGATTTCCAGAGACTTTTGTGATAATCAGTCCTAACCATTCAGGGCTTGGATCAGGAATTTCCACCATGCTTGAAGGAGAATGGGAAACCCCACTTGGAAACGTTAGGATAGATGAGGAATTCACAGCAGAACTTGTGGATAATGCAGGAATCATAGACATGGATGCAACATCTCACATACAGGAACACAGTTTGGAAGTTCAGCTTCCATTTCTGCAGTACTTCAGCGATGATTTTGAAATTGTACCAGTGAGTATGTGGATGCAGGACCTTGAATCCTCATTTGAAGTAGGGAAATCCATTAAAAAGACTGCTGCATCACTTCAAAAGGACATCGTTGTTATTGCAAGTTCAGATATGACCCATTATAAACCACAGAACGTAGCAGTACACGATGACAATCAGGTACTTGATGCAATAAATTCATTGGATGAAAAACTGATGGTTAAGAGAGTTCTTGACATGAACATTACGATGTGTGGTTATGGGCCGGTAGCAACCACAATTGTTGCTTCAAAGGAAATGGGTGCTCAAAATACTGAAATCTTAAAATATGCAACTAGCGCTGATATCACTGGGGATGAAAGCGCGGTGGTTGGATACGCATCAGCAGTATTCTGGTAAATCTGTTAATAAAGACTCATTCAGTGAATTTCAGGAATTAAACCTTGGTGAATTAAATGCAAATAGTGGCTTCTGCACCAGCAAAAGCGATTCTTTTTGGAGAGCATGCTGTAGTTTACGGTAAACCAGCCATTGCAATGGCTCTAAATAAAAGAGCTTATGTAAAAGTTTGGGAAAATGTAGAAAATAAAATTTATGTGGATATAAATGATTTAGATATAAAAGGATATCTTGATTTTGAAAATAACATGATATTATCAGATTCACCCAAAAAAGGGATTTTAAGATATGTATTAAGTTCAATTAAGAAAGTACATGATGGTTCGGGATTAAACATGTACATTGAAGTTGATATTCCCATCGGCGGAGGACTTGGCTCTTCAGCAGCAGTAACTGTAGCAACCATAGCTGCAGTATCTAAATATAATAAAATAGATTTATCAATGGAAGAAATAGCTAAATTTGCTCATGAAGTGGAACTAGAAGTTCAAAAGTCAGCAAGTCCGCTTGATACAACTGTCAGTACTTATGGTGGGTTAATTTATCTTGAAAAGGACGCTAAAGATATTATACAATTAGAAATTGATTATAATATCCCTGTGATAATAGGATATACAGATACGCGTGGAAATACTGGTAAACTTGTTGCAGGCGTTAGAAAAAGGAGAGATAAATATCCTGAAATCATTGATCCTGTAATTAATTCAATAGAAAGATTAACAGAAGAAGCGAAAGAAGTAATTTTAAGTAATGATAAAGAAAAGATTATAGAACTTATGAATATAAATCACGGTCTTTTAGATGCCCTTGGAGTAAACACAAAGGAACTATCCAATATGGTTTACACAGCAAGAAATGCAGGAACATGCGGATCTAAAATAACAGGCGCTGGCGGTGGCGGCAGCATTATAGTATACTGTCTGGAAGGAACCGAAAAAATTATTGGGGCGCTGAAGAAAGCAGACCATGTTTTAAGGGCAGATATTTCAAAAGAAGGGGTTAAAATCTCTATTTTAGATTAAGAGGTTGTTATAATTGATTATTCTTAAACTTGGCGGAAGCGTAATAACAAAGAAGGATGCTGAGGAACCTTTAATCAATTATAATGATCTAAATAGGATTGCAGAAGAAATCACATCCTCATCCTTTGATAAATTGATAATAGTTCATGGAGCAGGTTCATACGGACATCCGTTTGCTAAAAAATATGAAATAGGCAAAAAAATAAGGAATGAACAGGACTTTAAACGCAAAAAGCTTGGATTCTGTATAACCCAGAGCTGGGTTAAAAAGTTAAATACCATTGTTTGTGATAGTTTAAGGGAAAAGGGAGTTTTAGCAGTATCCATTCAGCCATCATCATTCATTATCGCTAAAAATAAAAGAATTTACTCATGTAATCTGGATTTAATCAAAAAATATTTAGATTTAGGGTTTGTACCGGTTATTTATGGCGATGTGGTGCCTGATATTAATGAATTCATTAGGATATGCGTTTTATCAGGAGATCAGATAATTAAATATCTGGGCGAAAATTTAAAACCTGAACGTGTAGTTCTGGGCTCTGATGTAGACGGAATTTACACCAAAGATCCTAAAAAATATGAAGATGCTGAATTAATGGATACAGTCACATCATTAGAGGATTTAAATGCTGAAGGTTCATCAAATGTGGATGTTACCGGCGGAATGAACGGAAAACTATTAGAACTCCTTGAACTTGCTGAAATGGGAATAGAATCAGAAATAATAAATGCTGGTAAAAAGGGCTTAATTAAAAAGGCCCTAAATCATCAAAATGGCATTGGTACTGTAATTAGGAAAAATAAGCATAATTACTGAATTATAAGGAAGTAGAACATGACTTCAGAACGTAAATTAGAGCACTTAATTTTATGCGCAAATTGCGATGTTGAATATAAAAAAAAGAGAACTGGGTTTGAAGATATAGAATTAATACATAAAGCCCTTCCAGAAGTAGATAAAGAAGAAATTGATATTTCGGCTAATTTCTTTGGGAAAAAAATGGACGTTCCATTAATAATATCTGCAATGACAGGGGGGCATCCTGCATCACTTAAAATAAATAAAAAACTTGCAAAGGCTGCACAGGAACATAATATTGGTATTGGAGTTGGAAGCCAGCGTGCTGCAGTAGAAAACAAGGAATTAATACCGACATATAGCGTTGTAAGGGAAAATGCACCTTCAACATTTGTAATTGGTAATATAGGCGCCCCTCAAATAGAATATGCACAAGCTGCAGCAGAAATGATTGATGCGGATGCACTTGCAATTCACTTAAATCCATTGCAAGAAGCAATTCAGCCTGAAGGAGACATAGATGCAACAGGATATATTGATTCAATTAAAGAAACCGTTAAAATCGTGGATATGCCTGTTATAGCCAAGGAAACAGGGGCTGGAATCTCTAAGATAGATGGAATGGCTCTGGAAAAAGCAGGAGTTGCTGCAATAGATGTTGCAGGCTCTGGAGGTACAAGCTGGGCTGCAGTTGAAACATACAGGGCTAAAGATGGCTATATTGGAAATTTATACTGGGATTGGGGCATTCCAACTGCTGTAAGTACAGTTGAAGTATGTGAATCAGTAAATATCCCTGTTATATCCTCGGGAGGAATTAGAAGCGGACTTGATGCTGCAAAGGCATTAGCTTTAGGGGCTGAAGCTGTAGGAATTGCTTTACCCTTGCTTAAAGAAGCATATATAAGTCATGAAGCTGTTGCAGCAAAAATTGAAAGGTTTAAAGATTCTCTTAAAATTGCAATGTTCCTTGTTGGTGCATCTAACGTTAAAGAGCTTAGAAAATGCGATTTAGTGATAAGCGGCAAGACAAGAGAATGGTTAACAGAAAGAGGGTTCGATACCCGAAAATATGCACAAAGAACAATTTAAACATTTTTAAAAGTTTAATTACTGTTTATGAAGTTAAATTACGATTATTAAAGACTCTATTTTAATTTCAATCCTAAATTGAATTATGAGCTTTGTTTTATAGATAAAACGTAATGGAGGACAATTATGAGCGTTGAAGTAATAGCAATAGGCGGATATGAAGAAGTAGGAAAGAACATATCGGCGAAACCTTTAGAAAAGGTTTCATCCAAAATCGCTGTCAAAAATTTAGATTTTGGGCCGCAAAATCAAGTTTTCTGCAGTTTTCATCCAAATGCTTTCAACGCTTTTCTAAAAAGCTTTGTCACGGAGGACGATTATGAGCGTAGAAGTAATAGCAATAGGCGGATATGAAGAAGTAGGAAAGAACATGTCCGCAGTTAAGGTCGGAGATGACGTGGTCATCTTTGACATGGGAATTCATCTTGACAGGATACACATTCATGAAGATACAGATATAGCAAGAATGCACAGTTTGGATTTAATCGAAAGAGGAGTTATTCCTGACGATACATTAATGAAAGAGGTCGATGGTAAAGTAAGAGCGATAGTATTCACCCATGGTCATCTGGATCATATAGGAGCTGTTGCAAAACTTGCACATAGGTATGAAGCGCCTATTATAGCAACTCCTTACACTTTAGCCCTTATAGAGAGGACTATTAAGGGAGAAAAAAAATTTAATGTTACAAACCCACTTCAGGTTTTAAACCCTGGTGAAAAATGCCAGATATCCCCTGATATCACACTCGAATTCATTAATATGACTCATAGTATCCCTCAAACCACAATGGCTGCTTTGCATACATCTGAAGGAATAATCATCTATGCAAATGACTTTAAATTTGATAACTATCAGATGATTTCTCCTTCACCAGACTACGGGAGACTGAAAGAACTGGGAAGAAAAGGAGTACTTGCCTTAATTGTAGAAACAACAAGGGTTGGAGAAGATGGAGAAGCTAAAACTCATTCTGAAAAGATTGCAAGAATAATGCTTAAAGATATAATGCTTGATCCACTCGATGAAAGGAATGGAATGATCGTTACCACATTTTCATCACACATAGAACGTATTCAGGCAATAAGTAATATATCTGAGCAAAGCGATAGAAATTTGCTGCTTCTTGGAAGATCTATGGAACGATATTGTGGTATGGCTGAAGCTATGGGAATATTAAAGCTCCCTGCAACTGCAAGCATCTATGGAAGTCCAAAAGCGGTTAATCGAGCACTGGCAAGGGCAGAAGAAAACAGAAGCGATTTTCTTCTTGTAACAACAGGACACCAGGGAGAGCCTGATGCACTGCTGCCACGTATTGCAAGTGGAAAGACTCAATTCAACATTAGAAATGGTGATAATGTAGTTGTTTCTGCACCTATAATTCCTAATCCTATGAATATAGCAAACAGAAATTTGCTGGAGCGAAGACTTAAATCCAATGGTGCCAGAATATTTACCAATGCTCATGTTTCAGGACATGCGGGGCGTGAAGATCACAGGGACTTTATAAGAATGTTAAATCCAATGCATATCATTCCAGCTCACGGAGATCTGGCAATGCTTGCATCCTATACTGAACTTGCAGAAGAAGAAGGGTATAAAATGGGAAATAACATTCATGTACTGCGAAATGGCCAGGCACAGGTATTTAATGGAGGAATTTAATGGATGTAATTGACATACTTAAAGCATATTCTGAAGGGATAGATAATGAAATATATGCTTCATTAAGTACAATTGACCCTTCAACTCTTTGTGAAGCTTCTGATCATCTTATTAGGGCCGGAGGAAAAAAACTCCGCCCAGTAATGGTTATATTAAGCTGTGAGGCAGTAGGAGGTAGAGCTGAAGATGCTTTAAAAACGGCTGCCTCTATGGAACTGATTCACACATTTTCTCTTATTCACGATGATATAATGGATAAAGACGAAATGAGAAGGGGTAAACCCTCAGTACATATGCTCTGGGGAGAGCCCATGGCTATTTTAGCCGGAGACACTCTCTTTTCAAAAGCATTTGAAACAGTTCTGGACACAAATACCGAGAATATCTCTCCTAAAAGGATTGTAAATGCTCTGAAGACTGTTGTGGACTCATGTATCAAGATCTGTGAAGGTCAAGCCCTTGATATTAGCTTTGAAGGGAATTTAGACGTTAGAGAAGAGGAATATATGACCATGATCTACAAGAAAACAGCAGCGCTTATAGCCGCGGCAACAAAAGCAGGAGCTATACTCGGTGGTGGAACTGAAGAGCAAATAGAAGCACTTGCAGAATACGGTCGTTTAGTGGGATTGGCATTCCAGATTCAGGACGATTACCTCGATGTTGTAAGTAATGAAGATGATATTGGGAAGCCAGTTGGAAGTGATATAGTAGAAGGTAAAATGACGCTAATGGTTGTTCATGCACTTGCATATGCATCTGAAGATGATAAAGAAAGACTTATATCGATATTACAGGCAAATAATGAAGATTTAGTTGATGATGCCATTGGGATATTCAATAAGTACGGTTCAATTGAATACTCCAGGGATATTGCTCATACTAATATTAAGACTGCTAAAGAACTTCTAAATGTTCTGGAAAATTCTGAGGCAAAAAAATCATTAGAATTAATAGCTGACTTTGTTCTTGATAGAACCCATTAATTATTCCTTTACCAGTGATTTTATGGATAATTTAAAGGAACTTGCATACAAATATGCCCTGCAAAATGCTGTAAAGCATAAAGGAAAGGCCCAGAATGGTGCTGTAATAGGTATCATTATGAGTTCTCATCCTGAGTTTAGAAAAGAGGCTAGAGAAGTATCAAAGACTGTTGGAGAAGTTGTAGCAAAAATAAATGTTTTAGACCTCCATGAACAGGCTAAAGAGCTTGATAAATTAGGTGGCATGGTAGATGAGGAAAAAAAAGTGGATGAAAAAGGCCTTTCGGAACTTCCAGAAGTCAATGGAGAAGTTGTATTAAGATTTGCTCCTAATCCAAGCGGTCCGCTTCATATAGGGCATGCAAGAGCTGCTATTTTAAATCAAGAATATATAAAAAAATACGGTGGAAAACTCATCTTGCGTATTGAAGATACTGACCCGCGTAGGGTAGATCCAGATGCATATGGGATGATAAATGATGATCTTTTATGGCTTGGTATAGAAATAGATGAAAAAATTATTCAGAGTGAAAGGCTCCCCATTTATTATGAATATGCTGAAAAACTAATTAATATTGGTGGAGCTTATGTTTGCACCTGTGAAGCAGGTGAATTTAAAAAATTGAAGGATAATTCAATGGTATGTCCATGTAGAGATTTAGACGTTGAAGAAAATTTGAAACGCTGGAATAATATGCAAAATCTGAGCGAGGGAGAAGCTGTACTTCGAGTCAAAACTGATATTGAACATAAAAATCCTGCAATAAGAGATTACGCTGCAATGAGAATCGTTGATGCTGAACATCCCAGAACAGGCAAAAAATACAAAATTTATCCTATGATGAACTTTTCAGTCACTGTAGATGACCATTTACTTGGAATAACTCATGTTTTGCGGGGAAAGGACCATATTGCAAACAGCGAAAAACAGAACTATATATACAGATACTTTGGATGGGAGGTACCTGTATTTATCCATTACGGACGCCTTAAAATGGAAGATATTGCTCTAAGCACTTCAAAAGCTAGAACAGGAATTGAGGAGGGCATATATTCTGGATGGGACGATCCGAGACTTGGAACAATAAGGGCCATAGCAAGAAGGGGAATAATGAAAGAAGCCCTTTATGAACTTATGAATGAAATAGGCGTAAAAATAGCAGATTCAACTGTAAGCTGGAAAAAGATATATGGTTTGAACCGTGCAATCCTTGAAGAAGTTGCAAATAGATATTTCTTTGTATGGGATCCAGAAAGAGTGAAAATAGGAGATCTTCCTGAATCTGCCGTGGGCACAGTTAAAAGACCGCTTCATCCAGACTTTTTAGAAAGAGGATATCGTGAAATCCCTTTTAAAGAAAATATTTGCCTTGTAAAGGGAGATATAAAAAATGATAAAGTTTTAAGGCTTATGGATTCTGTAAACATAGTATTTAAAGACAAAAAGGCAATTTTCCACAGTTCAAGCTTTGAAGAAGCAAAAGAGGCGGGCGCACAGTTGATTCACTGGATCCCTGATGCTGATAATTTAAAAGCAGAGGTCATAATGCCTGATGCAAGTATTATTAAAGGTTTTGTGGAACCTGAATGTAAAAATCTTAAAGTTGGAGATGTTGTACAATTGGAACGTTTTGGATTTGCACGATTGGATGAAATAAATAATGAAAAATTGATATTTTACTTTGCACACAAATAAAGGAGATTTTAAAATGGTACAGATTAATGAAAACTATCTGTTGCTTAAAAGCAACTACATCTTTGCAGAGATTGATGATCGCGTTGAAAAATACCAGAAAGAAAACCCTGAAGCAGATGTAATCAGAATGGGGATTGGAGATGTTACAAAGCCATTACCAAAGGCTGTGATCCGTGAGTTCAAGCATGGTGTAGATGAAATGGGCCAGGCCGAAACTTTTAAGGGTTATGGGCCGTATAGGGGTTATGATTTTTTAATTGGAGAAATTATAAACAAGGATTATCTTCCTCTTGGGATTAAATTAGATATTGAGGAAGTATTTGTAAGCGAAGGTGCTAAACCCGATACTGGAAATATTCAGGAAATATTCGGTATAGACAGTGTTGTAGCAGTAACAGACCCTGTTTACCCTGTTTACGTTGAAAGTAATATTATGGCAGGCCGTGGGGGCCTAATGGATGAGGATGGAAAGTACGAGGGCCTGGTATATCTTCCATGTACTGAAGAAAACGATTTCATACCAGAACTTCCTGAAACACCTGTGGATCTGATTTATTTATGTTATCCAAACAACCCAACCGGCACAGTTCTCACCAGGGAACAACTGGCTAAGTGGGTGAATTATGCACGTGAAAACAATTCAATTATACTGTTTGATGCTGCATACGAAGCCTACATACAAGAAGAAGATATACCAAGAAGTATATACGAAATTGAAAGAGCAAAAGAGGTGGCTATTGAATTCAGGAGCTTCTCTAAAAATGCAGGATTTACAGGAACAAGATGTGCTTACACTGTGGTTCCTAAGGAGTTAATAGGCTTTGATACTTCGGGTAATCCTTATTCTTTAAATGAATTGTGGTTTAGGAGACTAACCACCAAGTTTAATGGAGTTTCTTATCCTGTACAGATGGCTGCCAAGGGAATTTATTCTGAAGAAGGCCAGAAAGAAATTAAAGAACTGGTGCGATATTATATGGAAAATGCGGCAATAATTAAGGAAAGTATGGAAAAAATTGGTTTAAATGTTTATGGTGGAGTTAATTCACCATATATCTGGATTAAAACTCCAAATAACATGGATTCATGGGAATTTTTTGATCTTCTCCTGAATGAAGCCAATGTTGTGGGGACTCCTGGTGTAGGTTTTGGACCAAGTGGTGAGGGTTATTTCAGGATAACTGCCTTCAATACCCTTGAAAATACCAAAAAAGCTATGGAAAGGATATCCAATCTTTCCTTCTAATTTTACTTATTTTCTATCCCTTTTAACTATTTTTTAAGGGAATTGCATTTCAAATAACAACATAATGGAAACATTTTTATTTAAGGCTTCCCAAAGTATGAGAGGCAAAGAAATATGGAGAACTAAAAATGACATGCAGTATATTAGTTGGTGGCGCCTGGGGAGATGAAGGTAAGGGAAAATGCATTACTTATCTCTGTTACAATGATAAACCGGATATTATAGCAAGAGCAGGAGTAGGACCTAATGCAGGGCATTCTGTTGAGTTTCAAGGCGATAAATATGCATTAAGGTTAACTCCCTCCGGATTTTTTTATACTGGTGCAAGACTACTTATTGGAGCAGGTGTACTTGTAGATCCTGGAATTTTTATGCACGAACTTGATTATCTAAACAGATATAATGTTAAAGGCAGAACATTTGCTGATTACAGATGTGCAATTATTGAAGAAAAACATAAAGAGCAGGATAAAGCTTCCGATTACCTTGCAAAAAAAATAGGAAGTACAGGAACCGGATGCGGACCGGCAAATGCAGATAGGGTAAATAGAATAGTTAAACTTGCAAGAGACATTGATGAAATGAAGGACTACATCACAGATGTTCCTCATGAAGTAAATGAAGCATTGGATAATGATAGAGACGTTTTTATCGAAGGATCACAGGGTTTTGGGCTTTCACTTTACTATGGAACCTATCCATTTGTTACAAGCAAAGATACAACAGCAAGTACTTTTGCAGCAGATGTAGGTGTTGGTCCAACCAGAATAGATGATGTTATTGTGGTTTTTAAATCATACATAACTCGAGTTGGTGAGGGACCATTTAAAACTGAAATTTCACAAGAAGAAGCTGAAAAAATGGGTCTTGAAGAATATGGAACTGTGACTGGCCGTAGAAGGAGAATAGGAACCTTTGATATGGATCTTGTAAGGGAATCATGCATGATAAATGGTGCCACACAAATTGCTTTAACATGTGTGGATAAAATATATCCTGAATGTGAAAGAGTTAAGGAATATTCAAAACTCTCAGCTGAAGTTAAAAAATTCGTTAATGAAATTGAAGGAGAAACAGGCGTTCCGGTTACAATAATTTCAACAGGACCAGATCTTGAAGATACCATAGATTTAAGGAATGAACTTCTTTAAATAAGGATTAAATTCCTTTATTCAAAGAAATCCTTAATTTTACTTTTGAGTTAGTTAAAAAGTGTTTTCTATAACTCTTTTTAATTTATTTACTTCTAAATTATTTAAAGAAAGAAAATATTAAGACCTTGGTTTCCCCTGATTGGAATTTTCAATCATAATCGAATTTATTTCTCTGCCAGTTCCTTAAGAATTTGCAGAGCTTTTGACCAGGCGTCCAGAAGATACTGCTTATATTCTTCCTCTATTTCTCCAGGCCCAGATAAATCCACTGTTACCTCAGTTTTACCGTCAATCTCCTTAAAGGTGTAGTTTTCGTGTGATCCCCCCCATTCTCTGACCTCTTTTTCTTTTCCATCTTCCACAACACCTTTAGGTTCAATAGAAACGAATTCGTAAGGCCTGTTTTCTTTAATCTGGCTCACCATTCCAGACATCTTGCCTTTATCGTCTGGTGCCAGGAAAAGCATTTTACTGCCTTGAGTCCAGTCCCCTTCATAGAAAGAACCCGGCATAAATGGCTCGGCCCATATTCTGTAGGTATCCAGACCAAGCATGGCATGCCAGATTTTTTCTTTAGGTGCGTTAATAACTATGGAGAATTGTTGATTTACCACGTTGTTCCCCTCTTTCATTGGATTTATTTTTTTTGATTTTTAAAATATATAAATTAGTTTTATAATACAGCACCAATTAATAATGCTGGAATCACATGTAAAACGATGTCTGCTGAAAAATGAGCTATCATAGCTGATTCCAGGCCTTTTTTCCAGTAAAGCCATCCAAAGATAATTCCACCAATACTGTTTAGCATGATTACACGGGAAATAAGAATTGGGGTTAAAGCTGTTATCGCTGCCACAGTTGGTAAATGACCTGCTCCAAAAATAATTGCTGCCAGAATAATGGCTAACAAGATACCTGCTTTTGAAGGCTTACCTTCATTGGTTTTCCTGATTTTAAAGAATATCCACACTAACAGAGTCATCAGGAATAATCTAAGTAATATTTCCTCATTTATTCCTCCGTAAAAGGATGCAAGAAATCCCTGCCAGGCTGGAGGAATCAACTGACTTGTGGGTGCATTAATTACACTACCAGCAAGGGAAAACAGGTAATCCAGACCTGTTATTAAAACACCTGCAACCAATCCAAGTCCAATGGATATGGGAAGTATGGATTTATGATGTTCTCTAATGGGTTTACCTTCAAGCCAGCCTTCTAAAATGGGAAGTTCAAGTCCAACTCTTTTTGCAAGGTTAAGTCCAATAAATATGGCAAAAGCAAATAAAATTGTATTTTGAATAATTTGAACAGGCCGAAGCACATATATTGGTACTGGCAAATCTTGAGGTAGACCTCCTTGAAGGGTCAAAGTATAGGGTATAACCGCAATTATTCCAAAAATACTTGCAGTCAGTAATATTATAAATAGTTTCCAGTTAGAATTCATTTTATTCACCTTAAGCGCTGTTTTACAATTATTTTAAGATACATATAAAATTTTAGTCTATTTTTCAATTTTTTTAATTAAAAAGAGGTTTTTTTGATAAAAATTTTTCCTTAGATCAGGTTACACCAAATATTAATTTTAATTTCGCTAAACTTATATATGACGAAGTAAATCTCAGGGTTTAATATCTTAGTATTATTGAATTTAAATAGAGTATTATATTTAAAAATCCACAAAATTACTGTGTATAAATTATTTGCCCTATATGAAATTGTTTAAATCCCTATATTTTAAATAAATAATTTATTGTTAATTTTAAAGCTTAATTTATGAAGATAATTTTAAAAGATAGGAGGTATGAACATATAAATGACATGTAAGTAATGACATGTAAGTATTTGATTAAATATAAGCAATTTCAAATTAATCAGGAAGTATTGGATGAATAAAAATCAACCCAAATTTATTCCCCCAATCTGTTTAGGAACTGAGAGTTGTTGCCATATTTTCGATAATATAAATGAAGCAGTTTCTATTTACAAAATGATTTGTAATAAGAGTGGGGAAGTAATTGATTTACTAATTATGTATTTTAATTCTAAATCGGTGCTTAAAGAATTAACTTCTTTAGAAGAATCAGTGGATAGATCATTGAGTGAAATTTATAAGGAAGAATCATCTCATTACATTCAAATAGCGAATGATGTTGTTTCCATTAAAGAAGGTAAAAGTTTTGAAAGGTTTTTTGAGTCAGTAAATAAATATATCTCTGGCAGTGCATTTTCTCCTGATGGTGAATTGCTGGTATTACTGGAAAGGGATAATACTCAGGAAGTAAGTTCTAAAAGGGCCCTCAAAGAATCTGAAACTAAATACAGGACTATTTTTGAAAATACTGGAATTGCTTTTATAATTATAGAGAGTGATATGACCATATCTTTAATGAACTCTGAGGCAGAAAAGATTATAGGATATACTAAGGGTGAGGTGGAGAATAAAAAGAAATGGACGGAATTTGTGGCGGATGAAGATGATTTGAAGAAAATGAAAAGATATCACATGTTAAGAAGAATAAATGAAAGTAATGCACCAAAAAGCTATGAATTTAAAGCTATTACCAAAAAGAGGGATAAAATAGATATTTTTGTGAATGTTTCCATAATTCCAGGCACTAAAAGGGGTATTGCTTCATTTTTGGATATCACAAGACATAAAAAAAATGATATGGATTTAAAAGAAAGGGAAGAAGAGTTAAAAACATTAATCGAAAATTCTCCAGATGCTATAACTCGTTTTGATGAAAATCTGCGTCATTCTTTTATAAATCCTGCGGGAACGCAAATGACGGGTTTAAGAGAAGAGGATTATATTGGTAAGACCCATGCAGAACTAGGAATGCCTAAAGAACTGGTTGAAGAGGTTGATAATCTTTTAAAAAGTGTATTTGAAACTGGAAAAACAAAAACATATAGATTTGAACTACCTACGCCGGAAGGAGTAAAATATTATTATTCTTATAATATTCCTGAATTTGATGAAAAAGGAGAGGTAAAATCAGTTTTGGCCATAGCGCATGATATAACACAGAGTAAGCAAATGGAAGATAAATTAAAGGCAGCTCGTGATAATTTAGAAATGAAAGTTTATGAAAGAACAGCAGAACTTAAAAAATCCAATGAAGAATTAAAACAGATGATTGAGAAGTATAAATCAATTGAAAAATCTTTAGAAAAAAGTAAAGATCATTATCAAACACTTGTACAAAACATGCCAGATATTATAGTAAGAATTGATAGAAATTTAAAAAGTATCTTTATTAACCACGTAGCTTTATCACTTTTTGAAGAAATTACAGGAATACCAAAGTCAGAATTTATTGGAAAAAATTTTGAAGAGCTTGGATTGCACGGAAAGACTGTAGAATTATTAAAGGAACGAATTATTGAAGTTTTTAAAACAAGAAAAAGAGTAGATTTTAAATTTAAATTAAAGACTTTTACAGGAGTAAAATTTTACCATACTTATTTTATACCAGAATATGACAATTATGGAAACGTCAAATGGGTATTAACCATAAGCAGAGACATAACTGACTTTAAAAAAGCTGAATTGGCATTATCAGAAAGTGAGGAAAGATATAAACAACTTTTTGAGGCATCGCCAAATTTCACAGTACAGGTTGGTTTGGATGGTTTAATTATTGATGCTAATTTAGCTGCTCAAAAAACCCTTAATAAATCAAAAGAAGAATTAATCGGAACACATTTTGCAGAATTGGACGTGCTGTTTGAAGAGGATGTATCCATATTTGTGGAAAATTTTTTCCTTTTATTGCAGGTGGAACATGTGGAACCCTATGAAACCAGAATTAGAGCTCAAAATGAAGTTCGCTGGGGTGATACGTATCTCATACTTTTAAGAAAAAATAATCAACCAAATGCAATTTTAATAATTTCCCACGATATAACTGACCGAAAACTGGCAGAAGCAAAATTAAAAAAGACAATAGAAGAATTAATAAGTTCAAATTATGAGCTTCAACAGTTTGCTTTTATCACTTCTCATGATCTTCAAGAACCTCTAAGGAGTATTGCAAGCTATGCAGGACTTTTGAAAAGACGTTACGAAGGTCGGCTTGATGAAGATGCCGATGATTTTATCAAGTTTATGATCGATGGTTCAAAGAGGATGAAGGAAATGATTCAGGGATTACTTGAATATTCACAGATTGGAACAAAGGGAGGAGAATTCGATGAATTTAACGCTGAAAAAAGCCTTAAAGTTGCATTATCTAACTTAAAGGTATCTATAAGTGAAAATAATGCATCAATTAATTATGAATCCCTTCCCACTATTTACGCAGACCCTGATCAAATAACAAGGCTATTTCAAAACTTAATCAGTAACTCTATTAAATTTAGGAAACTCGATGAACCTCCAGAAATCCATATTTCAGCTAAAAAGGGTGAAAATGAATGGATATTTTCAGTTAGCGACAACAGCATCGGAATGGAACAGGAATATACAGATCGTATATTTGAGATTTTCAGACGTTTACATCCTATAGGGGAATACAATGGTTCTGGAATTGGCCTTGCAATAGTTAAAAGAATTATTGATCGTCACGGTGGCCGAATCTGGGTCGAATCAGAGTTAGGAAAAGGTTCGACTTTTTATTTTGCCCTACCCTTTAAAAATGAAAATATATAAGTTTTTTAACAGTCACAAACAGATGAGATTATTATTCATCATCCATGTCTGCTATTTCAAAAAAAACAGCCCAAAGATGTTTACAGATAAAACTACCTGGTTCTCTTTCGCTTCTGTATTGATAATCATCGCAATCGCATAGCCACATATTTTCGTGCATGCTGACCTGGTATTTTTCGCCCTTAGAACCTTTTACACAGAATATCATTAAATCATCATCAAATAATTCAATTTCTACATTTCCCTTACTATATAATTTCAGTCCTTCGTTCATTCTCTTTGCCATACTAAACCCTTTAATAAATTAAATGAATATTTATAATTAAAAGATGATTTTGAGTTGTATTCTTCTATATATTATTCTAAAGCATAATTTATCCTTCAATTCCCATTAAATCAAGTAACTGCTTTAATATAAATATTGTACCTTCTTTGTCCAGTGGTTTGTTATCATTACCGCATTTTGGCGAGTATATACATGCTGGACATCCTCCATCGCAACTGCAGTCTCTAACAAGCTCATAGGTCATTTTTGTAGTTTCTTCAATATACTCATATGCTTTTTCAGTTAAACCAATACCACCTTCAAATCCATCATAAATAAAAATTGTTGACATTCCGGTATCTTTATGGAATGGGGTGGAAACTCCTCCAATATCAAATCTATCGCACATAACGTGGAATGGAATTATGGAAATAATGGCATGTTCAAGACCATGAATACCACCATCAAATGCATTTTGACCGGATAGTGCGCATTTGATTCCATCCTCGATGCTTTTAGGAAGGGTAATCCATAATCCCTTGGTTTTAAACTGAATTGGCGGTAGATTAAGATTTCTAACACTTACAACCTGGCTTTTTTCAATTACTTTGTATCTTGGATAAAATTCACTTACTTTAAGTTCTCCAAAGGATATTTTCAGGTTTCCTATTTTCCTTCTACTGATCTCTTTAAGTATCTTAATGTCTATTTCTTTTTGAACGCTTGTATGGCTATCTAAATCTTTTTTAGCCACTTTAATATTATTTTTAACTAAATTAAAATCGTATACAACGTAGGTTTCTCCTTGATTAATTAGTATGGCCCCGTGGTGAGCTTCGGTGTATGCCTGCCTTTTATTCATGGTTTCAAGGAGTTTTCCCTTGTTATAAACTTTAAAAACCTCAGAGGAGATACTTCCTAAGTTTACCTTAAAGGGAGGATAATCCCTTCCAGAGTATATCCACTTACCAGATGATCTTTGGATCATTCTTTTTGATTCCAGTGATTTAATGTGATCATCCACAGAGGATTCAAAGTCAATTTTGATTAACTTAGGATTTACAGGCATTTCATTTGCAGCACACATGAGATGGCCCTCGATAATATGGAAATTTGAAAGATCTATAATTGCATGTTCATGGGGTTTATCAAAAAATACTTCAGGATGTTTCATAAAATACTGATCAAGCGGATTTTGAAAGGCTACAAAGGTAACAATCGAATCATCACTTCCCCTACCGGCCCTACCAGCCTGCTGCCATGTGGACATTATTGTACCGGGAAAACCAGAAATTACTACAGCATCCAGAGAACCAATGTCAATTCCCAGTTCCAGGGCGTTTGTTGCAGTTACTCCCCTCATTTCACCGTTTTTAAGTTTATTTTCTATTCTACGCCGGTCTTTAGCCAGATAACCTGCCCTGTACGGGGAGATCTTCTGGGCAAGTTCGCTGTCTATTTGGGAAATCTCCTTTTTAGAACGTCTGGCAATTAATTCTGCCATCTTTCTTGAGGTTGTAAAGCAGAGGGTTTGTAAATTGTTTAATATAAAGAGTTGAAATAAATTCTGGGATTCTACATGGGTGGTGATTTTTCCCTGACCATCAAAATAGGGATTATAAAATATAAAATGTTTTTTTCCCTTAGGAGACCCGTCTTCAGATATTAATTCAAATTTAAGTCCTGTTAATTTTTCACCAAATTCAATGGGGTTTGCAAGTGTCGCTGTTGATAAAACAAACTGAGGATTGGAACCATAATAGTTACATATTCTAAGGAATCTTCTAATTAAAAAGGCAACATTTGAACCAAAGACGCCTCTGTACTGGTGTGCTTCATCTATAACCACGTATTTAAGGTTGCTCAAGAAATTCTCCCATTGATGATGCCATGGTAAAACATTGTGTAATTCATAGGGATTGGTTATTATAATCCTTGATTCTTTTTTTATTTTCCTTTTTTGTTCTTTAGGCGTATCTCCATCATATACTGCAGGATTAAGTTTAGTTCCACAGAATTTTTCAAGTTCTTTCATTGATTTCAGCTGATCGTTAGCAAGGGCCTTTGCAGGATAGATATAGAGGGCTGAAGCATTATTGTCATGAATTAATTTTTCAAATATGGGTATGTTGAATGCCAGAGTCTTACCAGAGGCGGTGGGAGTGGTTATGGTTATGTTTTTTCCACCTCTTAAAAGATCGATTGCTTCGCACTGGTGCTTATAAAGTTTGATATTATTTTTTGATAAATAATTCTTTATGTACTGGGGTAAAATAGCTTTAGTATTTCCATACAGGGCTTTTTGAGTTTTTAAGACCTTAACGTGTGCTAATCGGTTTTTATACCATTTTATTGAGTTCAACGTTTTTAAAGTTTTTTCTATCATCAAAGATTCCTTTCAGTTAACGATTTATGGGTATTTTGAGATCAAATTATAATAGAATTGATTTAACTGATTTAAAAATCTTTTCTTCTTTAAAACTAAAAACAAAATGGGATAAAATTAACACAATCCATAAAAAATTGAATAAAATTAGTTTTTGATTTTTATAAGTTTTTGTCCAAATAAAGGTGCAATTTTGCCTAAATATTACTGTTCATTAATACCATTTTACTTGTAACAATCATTTTAGCCCTTAAAAGAATGCTATCTGAATATTTTCTATTTTTTATTTCAGATTCTATCTTTTCAAGCAGGGATTTTAATTCCACCCCTTTGCATCTGTATGCTTCATCTAATAGATTGTTGGACATATTTCTACTATTAATATAATCCATTATTTCCCTCCAGTAAAACTAAAGATATATACTAAAATATTGTATTACTGAATATTTAGATTTTATGATTCTACGTAGAAATTTTAATTAATTTAAAGGAGGTTAAATATCAACATCCAGCCCAATTGGACAATGATCAGAACCTGTAACATCACTTAAAATATATGATGACCTTATTTTATCTTTAAATTCTTTATTTATAAAGAAATAATCAAGTCTCCATCCTACATTCCTTTCCCTTGCTCTGGTTCTGTAACTCCACCAGGTGTACTGGTCAGTATCTGTGTTGAACATCCTGAAGGTGTCCATGTATCCATGATCTAAAAACTTATCGATCCAGGCTCTTTCTTCAGGTAAAAATCCTGAAATTTTTTCATTCGCTTTTGGCCTGGCAATATCTATTTCTTTGTGGGCAGTATTCAGATCTCCACAGATTATTATGTTCTTACCCATTTTTCTTAGACTTTCAGCATGATCAAGGAGAGCATCGTAGAATTCTAACTTATAAAGGAGCCTTTCGTTAGATATTTTGCCATTGGGAAAATAAATATTTAGAAGTATGAATTCATCATAATGAGCGATAATTGTTCTACCCTCATCATCAAATTTTGGAATTCCAAAGCCATATTCAACCTTTTCAGGCTTTATTTTAGTGTACAGGGCCACTCCACTGTAACCTTTTTTTTCTGCACCTTTAAAATAGGAGTAGTAATCAGGAACTTTAGTTAATGTTCTGGGAAGTTGATCTACATTGGCTTTTGTTTCCTGAATACATAAAATATCAGGACTTTCTTCCAAAAACCATTTAAGGAAACCTTTTTTATGTACTGCCCTAATGCCATTTACATTCCATGAATATATTTTTAATGTCATTCTTCCTCACTCATCTTTTGCTTTTATTATCTGATTAATGTTTTTATTCAATTAATATATTTCAGGTATTTTTTTCATTTTAAAGTAATATTACTTTATATAATCATACTTTGGTGGATTTTGATTAACTTCCATTTGCTAATATGATGATTTCAAATATTTCTATGATATAGTTAACTGTTCTAATGCCGTTTTTATGACAAATAAACTGATAAAATACCATATCTCTAAAGTAATAATTAGATTAAAGCTTATAACATCACCTCTTTTTATGGGTTTTTTCAAAATCCTCTTTGGATATGAATTTAATAACATACGATTCAATGAGTATATTTAATAAGGATAAAACTAAAATGTATCCTAATGAAAATTATGGGAGAGAATATCAATTGAAGAAATTCCTGTTTATAATCACTATTTTAATTTTAATAATTGGTGCATCAGGATGCCTTAATTCCAATTCTAAAAATGAAACCAGACATTACCAGGTTGGAGACCTATCATTTGACTATCCTGATTCATGGAACATAACCAGTTCAGATAATTCTACTGTATCCTTTTTTGAAGGCTCATATAATGTTACAGTGATTGAACAGAAAAAGCCACGGGGATATTCTTTAAAAAAAAGTTTAGAATTGAATTTTTCAGATAAAGGGGATAATTTTAAGCTCATGTCAAAAAATAATTTAACTATTAACGGAATTAAAGCATTTGAAAGTAATTATAGCGTTAATGATGAAAATGGGCAACAACAGAGAAGGGAAATATGGCTTGAAAAAAACAACAAAATTTATGCGATTATTCATACAGGCTCGATTAATGGTCTTCAAAGCAATAATGAGGATTTTTTAAACTTAAATCTTATAAATAGTAAAAAATCTTTTGACGCAATGGTTAACAGTATAAAGATTAAAGATAATGGGACTGTTTCAACTCAGTCTGGCCACTGGGGCGAAATTTCAATACCTTCAATTAATGCACAATGGCGGATAAATTCTAAATCAGTAAATATAGCTAATTCTGTGTATCATCTGCCAAATAGCTATTTTCCGGGTGAAAAAGGTGAAATGGCTTTAATGGGTCATCATACTCAATATAGTGCTCCATTTTTATATATTGATAAACTAAAGCCTGGGGATAAGGTGATCATAAATGATTTCCTTACACAGAAAAAATACACATATGAAGTTGAGTCCAATGGAGATGTCAGATGGGGCGTAAAGGCTAAAAACATTAAATACAAAGCAAGTAATGAACCTAAACTTCTTTTAATCACCTGTTATCCTCCAGGATTCATGAGTGCAGCATGGATCGTCCATACTAAATTGGTTTCTGTAGAAGCTTTGAATTAAAAATTATAGATAATCAAAAATTATTATATGCTATAAAGAAAAACTATAAATCTGATTAGTACCAATAAAAAAAGAGATAGAAATTTATGTCATCAAATTTACCAGTTAAGGAGTTATAGGCGATGATTAGCGGATCTTTAGTGTTTCTCATATATTTCCCTGTAATTTTTGGATTTTTAGGGATTTTACTTATTGCATCTGGAATAATGGATGATAAAATGGAATACACCCTGGGGGGAATAGCACTCTTTTTCGGTGCTGGAATAGTGCCATTTATAATTCTTCCACCAATATTAGGGATTTAAATCATGAATTTCCATTTTTTTTTCAATTAAAGCCTTATTTTTTCTAAATGGTCCCTTATCTTCAATTTTTATTGCAGAGGCAGCTGCGGCAAATTTTCCACACTCTTCAGGATCATCTATCTGGAGTTTTTTTGCTGAATATGCAGCCATGAATGTATCTCCCATTCCAGTTGGGTCTACTGCCTGATTTGCTTTAAAAGCAGGAATTTTATAAATTTTATCTAATTTCTTAGAATATATAACTGCCCCCCTGCTTCCCTGGGTAATAATAACCTCTTCTGGACCAAAGGAAGCTAAATTTTTTGCTGTTTCTTTTAATGAAATGTCTTCACCCAGAATAATTTTTGCTTCATTTTCATCCATAAAGATAATATTAATAAATCTTAAGAACTCTCTAAAGTCATTCCATGGGCGTAAAACAATTCTATTTCCTTTTAAATGCCTTAAATACCCCTGTACTCCAAGATATAATGGGACATTGTGCTTATATAAAGATTTAACTGTTTCTAAGGGAATATCATAAGGACAGAGAGGGCCCAGAAGAATGGTATCAAAACCTTCTAAATTGAAATCAACCATATCTTCAGCACTTATTGGATTAAATGGAATACTGGCCTTTTGTATTCTATAATCTGGATTATCATTAGGATATATATTTTGAAATTCAATGGTTTTATCTTTAAATAAGGGAATTATATCTACTTTTCCCCTAAATTCATCCAGTAATGTTTCATCCTTTTTAGAAAGAGTAATGAAGGCACTGGTGTTTATTTTAAGACTATTCATTACACCGGCCTGGAAATATACGGGTCCTCCTGCAGACCTATAGGATTGACCCTTTTTAGTGACCTTATCTTTGGATAATGGACCTATTATAGCTATTTTTGACATATTTTCTCTCAAAGTTAATTTATAGATAGCTTTCCACTATGTAGAGCTGTCCCTACTAAAAAATCATTCAATCCTAATTTTTTGAGCTCCTGAATGTCTTTAGTTGTAATTCCGCCTCCAATAATTAATGAAGATGGAAGTTTTAAAAATTTTTTTATAAGTGTCTGGTTCACACCCTTTTCTGTTCCAACCCTTGAAATATCGAGTAGTATTATCTCTGAAGGATTTATTTCGGCCATTTTTTTTAGTATGGATTCAAGATCCATGTCTAAATAATTACTGAAGAGCCTGTTATCCTTAATATCTATACTTACTATAAATCTATTCTTATTATAGCTTTCCAGGATATTTTGGAGGTCACCTATACTTTTCAGTGTTTCAGTGGCAATAATAACCTTTTGAGCTGCTTCAAGGGCTTTTTCGACTTTAGAAACATTATTTACGCCTGAATCAAGCATCACGGGTAACTTCTGATTTATCTTTTTAATAATGCTGTAGTTTGGGGTTTTATTTTCTATTGCATCCAGATCAGCCACGTAGATTTTTTCTGCGCCTGCATCTTTAAGGGCTTTTGCAATTTTAAAGGGATTAGATGAAGGATGGAATATAGTTTTAAGTGGAATATAGCTTTTTCTCTGGCCTGACTTTCCAGAAACTGCTCTTCCATTCATTAAATCTAAAACTGGTATAATCATACATTTAATTATATATTTAAAGTTAAATCAATTTAACCCAGAAAAATAAGTTGATTTTTATTAATTTTATTACTGTCTATGCACAAGAATCAGGTATGGGTATTAAAATGAGCATTTTAAAAGTATCAGGGCATTACATTTGAGCAAAACCTAAGTCCAACGCCCCAATACATTTTTAGGGATTATCCATGGCCTCATTAAAGGAGGGGTTTGGCAAAGGATAAATGTAATGATACATTTTTTGTATAAAGTATTAATTATAATAATGTTGTCCTAAATTGTATTTAATATTTTCTATTTTCATGGAAAAATTCTGGTGGATCATTTATGGTGAATAACCAGATGTTTTAAACTTTCCAAACTCTATAACTAACGTATCGTGCTTTAAACAAACGTGATTTATTGAATTATCCAAAAATAATTTGTGTAAATAAGTTATGCTATCCACTATAAAAGAAAAAAAGAAACGAAATAAATTAAATTTGGGCTAAGTATTTTTCAATCCCTTCTAATGCACAATCAGCAGCATCATCAGCTATTTTTGCACCTGCAGATGATAGATTATCAAATATTATATCGATGGACACATCTACGTCCAGTTCCTCGTTATAATAGAGTTTTACGCTAATATCTATATCAACAACTTCTTTTTTTGAAACTTTAGAGAAAATAAAATCATGTGCAGAGGATACAGCAATTTCTGATATTTTATCAACCTGTTCATCAGTTAATTCCATGTATCGTTAACCTCTACTGTGGTCCTGAACCCTGCATCGCTTCTTGAATGGAGGCCTGCATTTCCTGAAGCCGCTTCATAATTCTCTCTTCCTGCCGTTTAACGGTTTTTTCACGAAGCTGCAATGTTTCAAGTTTGTCTTCAAGTTCTTTGGCCATTTCATCTTTTTTAACCTTTATGAGCAATGTTCCAGCAGTTTTATAAACGTCTGCGTTTTCTTCTACTTTGTTTAATTCTTCAAGCGCTTTCTGGGTTTCTTTAAGCTGCAGATCAACATTTTGTTTTTGTATTGAAATTGCCTGAGCCTGCTGCTGCATCTGCTGAAATTGAGCTAATTGATGCTGTACATTTTGAGGAAGTTCCATATTAATCACCCGACCTTTTTGAATTTAAATTTTGTCTAATTTTATCAGATTTTAAATTTTGAACGTCGCAAGACAGTATTATCCATCTTAGATAGGAATTAACAGATGCCCTCAAGGAAGGACTATCTTCAGCATGAACAATAAGGTTCAATATGTTCCCATTTAAACTGATACTAACTGAAGACCTTTCAGATGGTGAAGTTTTAAGTTCAGGCTCTATGGCCTTCAAAACTCTTTCAGCATCATTGGGACTTCTAAATTCTATTTGAAACTCTACCCTTACATATTCTGGAATATTCATTGAAATCTTCTTACGTAAATTTTAGGATCTGTTAACTCGCCTTCTTTATCATAAAACTCTAAGGTAGCTTTATTATCGTCTTTACCTTCTTTAACCCATAGAATGTTGTTATACATGTTCTCGGGTGCTTCTTCGATGTCTAAGATTTTTGACAGCGAGTTTCCAATATCAGGAATATCTGATTTTATTTTGAGCTTATCAGAATCTATTTTACCTTTAAGATTTAAAAGTACCACTGAAATATACATGCTAATTAGGATTTCCCCATTTTCATCGTATATTTCAATTCTACTTGGGTTTCCTTTAATCTGTGAAACCAGTGCAAATTTTTTATATCCAGATGAGGAAGCATCCATTAAAACATCCCTAAAACTCATTTTGCCTCTGTTTACGTACTTGGAATTTAAAGCACGGCTCAAACTCCGGCAAAAAGATCTTGTTTTTTGGGAAGGCTTTCTTGATGTCGTAATAAACATTTAATACTGCCATGAAATTATCTTGCGCTTATGTCCCTTTTTACAGGTGGAATTTCCTTAAACAGAATTCTATACCTGCATTTAGGGCATTTAGCTTCTGTATATCCTTTAAGATCTACTAAAGTACCACATTTTGCACATTTGTACATTTTGATTACTCCAAATATTGAAAATATTTTTTTGATCAGAAAACCTATCAAACCTTTTCAGGTTCTACACCAGAAAAACCAGTTTTTGTTGGCTAAGGTTTTCTTCAACCTTGAGGATCATTAATCATCGATTTCCTTCAACTCCAATGATCCTCTTAATGTTCCTTGTGGCTGTTCTGGCCATTGGAGTTTGTGGAACATATGCTCCACCAGTAAATACAGTGTTACACTTCTTACATTTCCATATGCCGCTGCTTATTCTTCTAACAGCAACTCTATCACATTGAGGACAGGTATGGTTTTTCTTCATCTTCTCTTCTATACCTTTAACGGTCCTTTTGGCTTTTCTCCCGTATCTTGGACCGAATCTTCCTGTTATACCGACTTTTTTAGTTCTTGCCATTTTATCACCTGTAAATGCCAATTTTTCTTATTTTAAATGTTTTCTAAGTTCTCCTGTTTTCTGGGAAGTTATACCAATCGCTTTGATTATTTCCTCGTTAGTAAAGGGCATTTCGCCTCCTTTCTGCATTGCACAGATGCTACCATCTTCTCTCATTCCTATAGAGATTCTGGCATCCATTATGTTCTCTTCATCAAGTGATGGGTCAATAACCAGTTCGCCACCTATCTTTGCAAATGTGCACATTAAAGGGGTTTCTTTAATGGGCAGTTCCATAAAATTTTCTTCGTCAATGACTATTTTATCATTTTCAACCTTTGCAGTTGGTATTTTAGTGTTTAAAATGGCGGCCACGCTTCCTAAAACCGCAGCATCCATGAGGTTGCCGTCGTAATCAAGAACATGGAGATCCAGAAATATCATCCACACTTTCTCACCTTCAATAATGCAAAGTTTTTCTAAATCTATGACTTTGCCTTCTCTTAAACAACGGTCTGTAACTCTTGCCAGTTCTACTGACCTTTCATCAGGGGGTCCTGGCTCAAATGTAGGGGATGCCATTGGTAATAATTCAGAATTGGTCATTAAAACACCAACATTAGGTGTATCTGCAAAGGGTTCTCCAATCTGGGGCTTTATTCCTATCATTATCTGTGTATTGCCCATTTTAACCCTTGCAGAACCTTCAGCTTTTTCAATTATCCCCACTTCAAGCTCTATATCTCTGTAATCATCAGGAGATCGGCCGTCTGCACGTTCTCCTTTCCTTATAAGTTCTGTTATACTTCTCCTTGTAATTTCAGGAACTATACTAACCATTGTCATCACCATATCTGTTTCTAATGGCTTCTTTTTGAGTTTCGTTGATCTTTTTGCATCCTTCAACAGCAAGATCAAGTGCTCTGTCAAATTCATCAGGTGTTAAATGCCCGTCCATTTGAAGGAGTGTTATTTCGCTGGTTCTGGGCATTATGGCGACAGGCAAATCAGCCTCACCATCTTTATCTTCATCTTCTGAAAGATCCAGTATAACATTGCCCCCTGCTTTTCCAGCTGCACATGAAACCACTAAATCTCTCATTGGTATCCCTGCATCGGCCAGTGCAACAGAAGCTGCTGTAATCCCAGCACATCTTGTGCCTCCTTCAGCCTCCAGAATTTCGATAAACACGTCAATTGTTGATCTTGGGAACTTTTCAAGAAATACAGCAGGTCTCAGTGCATCTGCAGTTATTTTGGATATCTCTACAGATCTTCTATCTGGTCCAGGTCTCTTCCTCTCTCCAACAGAAAAGGGAGCCATATTGTATCTGCATCTTATAACTGCCATGTTCGGTTTCATTATTCTTCTTACATGTAGTTCTCTTGGGCCATAAACTGCTGCGAGAATTTTATTTCCTCCAATTTCCAGATAAGCAGAGCCATCTGCTCTTTCCAGTACTCCTGCTTCTATTTTTATTGGTCTTAACTCGTCAAAATTTCTTCCATCTGCCCTTAAATTGTTGTTATTATTATTTATTAGGATATAATCACCCCTCTTCTATATCTGGCTCAGGGACTTCTTCTTCATCTTCAATTTCTTTACCAAGAAGTTCATAAAGCATATTTCTTACTCTATCTGTTAATCCGGAGGTGTGGGCCTGATCTTCTATCATGTTAATTACTCTTTCAGCAATGCGTTCCATTTCTGGCTTGCCTTTAACCCAAACCACCCCATTTTGACCAACTATGATGTCACATTTTGTTTCATCCTTTATCATATTGATCATGGATCCCTTTTTGCCTATGAGGCGTGGTACTTTGGTTGGAGTAATATAAATTAAGATTCCACCTCTGAATTTACCGAGTCCTCGTCCTTTTAAACCCAATTTTACCTTTTTCACTTCATCAACATCAACAACTCTTAGAAATAGAACATCGCCAACGTCGAATGCCTTACTTAAATCTCTCTTTTCTTTTCCAAAAACATCTGAGGCGGGTAAAAATCCGGAATATGGTGAATTAATATCTAAATTCCACATAGAAAATCTTATATCTGTTATTTCACCAATTACCACATCTCCTCTTTTTGGGATGTATTTGCTCTGCAGTGGTATTACGCTGATTTTTTTATCCCTTACTGCAACCAATCCAACTAGAGAAGAACATATCTTGTTACCTTCCTTGAATGTTCCTCTTCCTGTATGATATTCATCATCAGCGAGAACATCTCCAGGAACTACTAAATTTTTATCTTCTACAAATATCACGTTCTGCCTCCTTTAATGTGGAAAGCCATAAAAAGTATGGTGAAGTATTAAAGGTTTAAACTGTTTGAATTTATTTCACCAAAATAATACATTAAAAATTATATAAATGTAATTCACCATAAGAATCATTTAATTAATTTGGTTTCCACCTGTCCACCTGTTAGCTCACTCAGTTTTCTGTGAAAGCTTTCCTGTAGACCTCCAGGCACTTCAACCACAGCTATCCATGATCCATCCTTTTGCCATTCTTCTCTTTTTGTTTTTCCATATTCTGAGATTACAGAATATACCTTTCCTGTATAATCTCCAGGTATCTTTATTGCCATATCAACTTTTTCAAATTTTATGGGTATCTTTACACGAATGGCCTTAAGAACGTCATTTACCTGTTCATCAACGCCTTTAAATGGATCTATATGGACTTTAGCTTCTTCCATAGCTATTTCAATTCTTCTTGCAGGGTGAGGAAGTTTTGTCTGGGGGTTAATGGCCTCTCTTGTAATTTTAGCAATAACCTTTTTTCTTTTCTCCGCTTGCATCTCCTTTCGCTGGTGGGCAGTTAATTGAACCTGCCCTTTTTTTATTATTATTGCGGCAGCTTCAAGGGGATCTGTACTATTAAAAGCTTTGTTCATGGCTTCTTCAGAAGCTTTATCTCCCCTTTTTGCATCCTTGAATATTTCTTCAACAGCCAGAACTTCTTCAAGCGGTATTTCTTTACCTCTTTTATAGTCAGATGCAAGGTCTGGATCTACCAGAATTTCAAAACGCTGGCCAAAATATTCAAGGCGGGCTATTACTGAATCTTCAAGGGTTACCATTTCTCTATTCCTCTTCTTCCTCTTCCTCCTTAGGTTTTCTTAAGAGAAGTTCTTCAATATACTCTTCAATTTCATCTTCGCTTAATTTCCTGAATTTTTTGGTACTGAATTCAATTACTGCAATTTCCACGCTTTCAGCAGTAGTTTTACCTTCTGTGGCCTCGTATACAGCATCTAATGCAAGATCAATGGCTTCACTTAATTTCATATCTTCTCTATATTTCTTTTCAAACTCATCCATTGCTATCTGTCTTCCAGCACCTATTGCTGTAGCTTTATATTCAATTAACGCTCCACTTGGATCAGTTTCAAATAGTTTACATCCGTATTCGTTAACTCCTCCAATTATAAGGGCTGAACCAAAGGGTCTCACACCACCGTGCTGTGTGTACATCTGTTTCATGTCACATATTTTTTTTGCCAATCCTTCTACTCTGATTGGTTCGTTATATGTTATTCTGTTAATCTGGGACTCTAATCTTGCTCTTTCAATTAGAGACCTTGCGTCAGCCACAAGTCCGGAGGTTGCTGCACCAATATGGTCATCAATCTGGAATATCTTTTCTATGGATTTTGGCTCAACCAGTTTACTTGTTGGCCGTTTATCAACAACAAGTACGATACCTTCACTGGATTTTACACCTAATGAGGTTGTACCTCTTTTTACCGCTTCTCTTGCATATTCAACCTGAAAAAGTCTTCCATCTGGGCTAAATACAGTTATAGCCCTATCATATCCTGCTCCTGGCATCGGTTGCATATATATACCTCTCTATTATTTTTCAATTACATAAATGAACTTAATTTATATTTTTAATTCTTCAACTTGTTTATATTTTACATAAATTTATTTACCTATTTCTAAATTGCTTGGATGATATTTAGAACCCATGTATTTTTCAATTTAAATGAATTCAAAATATAAATAAAAACTATTTATTTATGTTTGTCTTTTAGTTTAATATACTTTTTTATTGCTGCTTTAATAGTCCCTGAAATACCGAGGGTATGAAAAACAACAGGTTTACCTTTAAATTTATTTATAAGGAGGAGTGATGCTCTAACTGCTTCTATTTCATTCCTGTTACATTGAATTATTCCTTTAATTATATTTTCATCATTGGATGATCCAAAGTACCAGATTTTCATTATCCATAGATTGAATTTGCTGGTTTCACGTTCTCCATGAAAGTTTAATGAAGATTCCCATACCAGGGAAATCACGTCTTCCTTTTCTAAGGGCGTGGCTGAAATGGCCTCAAATGCAATGTATCTTTTTTTATTTCTGAGGGTTGGAGGAAGTATTTTAAGTTTCATTTTTACCAGCCTATTTCAGTATTCTGACTCCTTTTTGCACGGTATTTCTTCTTATTTTATTTCTCTCTAATATATCCAGGGGATATCGGGATAAAGAGTCATTTGCTTCCTGTAAAGTCATCCCAAAAAAGCCCAATAATGTGATTATATCTTCAGGAGTCCTGAGGTCGTATATAGAACTGGCATTGCTTGTGGTTACAAGTGGAAATTTAAATTTATGTTTTAGTTTAATTATCTCTCTTAAATTAGTTAATATTTTAGTCCTGAATAGTGAACTGGTTTTAATTATTTGATTGAGGTTAATCTCAAGGGCAACTTTGTTTTCTGCAGCTTTTTTTGCAATTATATGATTGATTCCACTACCTCTTCGGTTTTTATATGTATTTGCAAGTATATCAACTCTTGGATCTTCACATGCTGCTCTATTTATTTTTATATTTCCTCCATTTACTATCAAAACATCTGCTTTTGGCCTGAATTTATGGATATTCTTTTTCATGTCCTCTGGGTTTTTGGCATAGATTTTAACTCCACTTAAAATGAGGAAATCTTCTTCAATCTTTCTTAATTTTTCTATTTTTCCCCCGTTAAAATCTTTAGAAGATTGGATCAAAGCAATGCCTTTATAACCCAATATACTTGCTTCATTAGCTAAATGGGAATTTTCACCGACGTTGAAATCAAAATACATGTTATTCACCGAAAATTTCCCTTGCTAGTTTTAGGGCATTTTCCTTTTTAGCAGGATATGCAGCTATCTTTATTTTGACGTGTATGGCATCCCCGTGCTCTATAATCTTTAGATCTCCCGAATATGCCCTCTGCTTATCAAATCTCAGAAATAAATTTCCTTTCTCATCCATCTTGATATCCAGTTCATTAAGAAGTCTTTTTTTAACCTGAAGATCCAGATTTTCTAATATTTTAATAAATTCTTTAATATCACCACGTTTGGTGATTTTATCGTGCAGTATTAAAACTGGATTTTTAAAATAGCCCTCTGTAATATCTGTTTGAGGGGAAGAGTTCGGAAAAAGTGTTTTAATTGCCTCTCTAACTTTATTTTCATTTTCTGTTCCATAAACAAACACACGATAGGAGATGTTATGGATCATAAAATTTTATCCTTTTATTTTAAAAAAAGATTTAAGGCTTATCTTGCCTTTTCAGCGCCTTTACCTTTTCCTCGAAGTCCACGGGTTTTTTTACCTTCGCTGGTTAGGCCTCTAAATACACGATTCTTGTGTTGATTTTCGCATATCCAGTTAATGTTCCTGTCGTTTTTAATGGACGGATGGTTAGGATCAACCAGTATAATTTCGTAGAACTTGAATTTACCGTCTTCCCATACCCAATATGAGTTTAAGACTTCCAGGTTAGGGTATTTTCTGGCAACTCTTTCTTCAGCTATTCTCTTTATGGATTTTGCAGGGGTTATTTTTTTAACACCCATTCTTTTAGGTTTTCTTCCTGCTGTGAATCTTGTTTTACGTCTTCCACCGCGTCTAACCCTTGTTCTTACAACAATATATCCTTTTTTAGCTTTATATCCTAAAGATCTTGCTTTGTCAATTCTTGTAGGTTTATCTATTCTTTGAATCGTGCTTTCCTTTCTCCACAATGGAGCTCTCTTTTGCATAAGCTCCTTTACGTAGGAATCGCCGGGATTTTTCCATGCGTCTCTAATATATTTATACAAATTTAACACCTCTTTTTGTTCAGCTTTCGCCACATCCATGGGACGTTGTCCCAAAAAAAAAGATACTTCTCACTCAGTTGGTGATGATCATTATAAGTTTAAGTCTATATAAAAAGGTTACGCACAAGAAACTACTTCTCAACTTTTGACCAACCCTTTGGTAATGGTGCATCATTTTCCAGTACATCCATTGCCCTGGAAACCCTATTTCTAACTGCAGCACTTTTAGTGTCTTTAAGCGATTTAATTTTTGCAGTAATTCTGCTTTTTTCTTTAGGATTTTTAACTGCCAGGATAGTGAGGCTGGATATAGACCAACTTTTAACAAAAACACTTTTATCTTCTAGAAGGTAAAAAAGAGTGAAAATTACTTCCTTTTTTTCATCATCAGAAAGTTTTAAATTGGCGAATAACATGGCCAGATGCCAGAGGACAAAGGGAAGATGATCATCCCTGGCTAATTTTATTAATTTGTCTGTATACCCCTTAAAAAGCTCTGGATGTGCTCTTGATACTTTTTCTAAAGCATGAGCTGTCCTGCCACGCACCAGATCATCTGATTCATTTAAACCTTCTAACAATAGGTCAAAAATTTCAGTATTCTGTATAACTTCCTCTGCTACCTCATCTGAGTGGCCGTCAGAGCGTAGATCTCCTCCTTTCAATAGTTCAAGAAGATCGTTCATATAGATCCCTGCTTAAATACAGCTTACAAGATCAGGGTCTTCAAGTAATTTGTACAGTATTGCCACTGCTTTAGTAAAGGAGGGTTTCCCTGCAGTTAAAAGAACGACTCTTAAAGCGTCTATTATCTCATCTTTTGTGATTCCGAGCTCTTTCATTCCACTTAACATCTGTTTTCTTATAGCTCTGTCATCAGAAGCGGCTGCATTTACTGCTATGGCTATGAGTTTTTGAGTTTTGTAATCTAAGACTTTACCTGAATATGCAGCATTATTTAGGTGTACAATTGATTCATACAGGTCTGGATAATCTTTTTTAATGTGTGGCATCCCTTTTGAAAAAAATACTTCCTCTTTCATGTTATCATCTCTTTTTATTAGATTTATATAATTATTCTGTATTTTTTATTATTTATAATTTGAATTTTTTAAATGAAGATTAGAAGGTTTATATTATTAAAAATTAGAAATTAGACAGGCCCCACATCTGGCCTTCCTTCTCTCATGCCCTTTCCGGCTTCTTTTTCCATTTCTTTAGGTTTAAAAAGCATTTTAACCAGATTCTGGGCATGTTCACGGGCACGGTTTTCTGCAAGCTGTCTTAGATCCTTGGCATTTTCTCCTTCATCTTCGTGAACAAAAACCTCTAAGATATGGGTATTGGTCATTAGCTGTGCTTGTATAAGTCCTGTTGAAGCTTCATGAGCGCAGATTTTATCTTTTTCTTCTGGTCCTGGCATACCCAATGCCATAACCATTTCACACCCTTCTTCTTCGATTAATTTCTTTGATGCTACGGGAAGGTCCTTTATTCCTGGAACAGTTCGCCTTATGAACTTAATATTTCCAACATGCTGTTTAATCTCATCAATTGCATGTGCACCCATGTCTACTCTGGCAAAGGTGGTATCGCAGATTCCTATTTTCATTTTATCACCGAATATTATACTGGTTATCTTTTTTAATCTTCAAGATGATCTTTTAACTTTCTTCTCGCTTCCCCAATGGTTAGAGGGTATGGTTTATCAAATGGTAACCTATCTTCTTTTTGCAGTATCTCCATGAGATGTGCAATCCTTGGAAGCCTTAAATTGGCATCTCTTATTGTTTTAATATCTTCAAAAACTTCTTTAGGGCTTCCTTTTTTTATAATTTTCCCTTCACTTATTATATAAACCGTATAGGCATAGAGGGGCACCAAATCCACGTCATGAGTTGAGATTATAATAGTCATACCTTCTTTGTTTAAATCATACAATAATCTAAGTATTTGGGAAGCTCCTTTAGGATCAAGACCTGATGTAGGCTCGTCGAGCACCATGATCTTTGGTTTCATGGCCAGTATTCCGGCAATGGCAACTCTCTTCTTTTGACCTCCACTTAAATGATGTGGTGCTTTTTTTTTATATTCTTCCATCCCCACACGTTTTAAAGATTCATCAACCCTTTTTTCAACTTCTTCTCTGGGTAAACCAAGATTCATAGGGCCAAAAGCCACATCTTCAATTACTGTAGGGGCAAAGAGCTGATCATCAGGATTTTGAAACACTATACCCACTTTCTGCCTTACTTTCATTAAATCTTTTTTATGGTAATTGATTTCTTCATCATCAATCAGAATACTGCCTGATGAAGGTCTTAAAATGCCGTTAAAATGTAAAAATAATGTTGATTTTCCTGCACCGTTAGGTCCAAGAAGTGCAACAATTTTTCCTTCTTCTGCTTTAAAATTAACATTCTTTAAGGCTTCAGTACCGTCAGGATAGTTATAAGTGATGTCATTTGTTTTTATTATATTCATGAATTCACCTGTGATTAAATTAAATTAATTATAATCTTTAATTCTATCTATTTTTATAGTTTCAACTTTACTATAAACATGTGAATATAATTAATTTGCAGGTTTAAATATGGACTAAATTTGAATCCTTTGAAGATGTGCTGATTGATGAGATGATATAAATAATTTTTTGATTAGAATATTTTGAAGTTTGCTGTGATATATACGCCAGTAATAAGGGATACTTCAAATAAAATTAACAATGCTAAGTTATGGGTTCCCATACTTTTTATACTTTCAGGTTCCCTCATTGTTCTCATTGAACCATCATAGCACCTTGATTCCATTGCAATGTATGCCTGTTCCCCTTTTAGCCATGTCCGTATGAATAGATTACTGCCAAGCATGCCCATTGATTTAAGGGATTTTTTAAGGGAAGAATAACCTAGACGTGTTTCCTGGGCATGATACATGTTAATTGCTTCATCCAGAAATACGAAGATATAGCGGTACATAAGCATTGCAAGTTCCAAAACGATTTTAGGTATTTTTACAAGTTTCAGTACTGAGAAAAGTTCAGTCATTGGAGTTGTAAGGGCTAGAAATGCCAGACATGTAAAACCGCCTAACATTCTTGCAAAAACAAGAAATCCAAGGTTGAAACCATCTGCAGTCACAGCGAGATTAAATATTCCAAGTTCCAGAACGTGGGTGCCAACTCCAAAAAAGATGGCCATAAAAACAAAGGTTAATAATCCAAAACTAAAGGGAAAGAGGAAGAATTTTAAATAAAATTTCCATGAAATTTTAGCTTTGAATATGATTAAAAATGACATAAAAAAGGCTATAATGAGAGGCACGACTGGTGATGTGGATATTAAACTCACTAACATGGTTAAAATTGCAAATAAAACCTTAAAATATGTATTAGTGCTTTTAAGGTGGTTTGAGTGGGCATAACAATCCAGTGTGTTTTCAAACATTAAATATCACCAGTTTTTTTCTCATTTTTCTTTTATTCAACCTATTTACTTATTTCGCTTGTTTCACTGTTTTTTTATCCATTTCATCCTGTCTTCTTCCCTTAGCTAGGCCGTTATAATATCCGACGAAATAACCTATTATAAGGGCTCCGATAGCTGCCTGTAATGAAAAGAAAAGCACTTCGACTTCACCGCTTGGTGGGGACCAGATGGGTTCGATCCATGGTTCATAACCTTGTGATTCTAGATATTCCGGTCCTTGACCATCAGACCCTGTGAAATAGCCTTCTTCTTCGGTTAAACCATTGTATAATATGAGGGGGGATAGTATAATGGCTGCAGCCAGACACAGCAAAATGATGTTCTTTTTATCCAATTAAATCGCCTCCTTTACTGGTTCTTTCATTGTTTTCATTTCATTTTTGGGTTTTATAACTTTTAAAGTCTCCAGAACATCGGGTCTGAGTTTCATGATATAATCAAATATTACAACAGTTAAAATACCTTCTGCTACTGCAAGAGGTAACTGGGTGTAAGCGTATATTGTCATGAACTTTAAAATTGCAGAATCAAATGTTGGTATTGGAAATGCCAGTGAAAGTTGTATCGCGGTGGTTGCATAGGTTAATAAGTCAGCAAAAAATGCTGCTAAAAATATACCTGGCAAAATTGACCATCCTGCTTTTTGCCACCCTTTATAAACAAGCCATGCAGCTAAAGGACCTATAATACCCATTGAAAAAGTATTAGCACCGAGTGTGGTCAATCCGCCATGACCCAGAAGCAGAGCCTGGAAAACAAGTACAATCACACATAAAACACTTACAACTACCGGTCCGAATATTACAGCACCTAATCCGTTACCTGTGGGGTGGGAACAACTCCCAGTGACTGAAGGCAGTTTCAATGATGATAAAACAAACATAAATGCTCCAACAACTGCTAAAACTGGTTTTGATTCAGGATGTTTATCTGCTACTTTCTTTATCCTGATTACACCATATGCTATAACTGGTAAAGCAAGCGCATACCAGAAAACACACCATTGCCAGGGTAAAAAACCTTCCATTATATGCACATTAAAGTCTCCTTTAAATTTTATAAAGTATACTTGAATAAATCTGTATATAAATCTTTTTATTTATGCCTGGAAAGTGTTCTTAAATACTTTAAAATTAGCCATTAATCATTTAATACATTTTTTTATAATTCATTAATTAATAACCCATAAATAACAAACACTTTTTGAATGGATAATGATGCCTGAAATATATCTAAAATATATAATAATAGCAAAAAAATGTATAATATATCATATTTTTTCCTAAATCCAATAGAATTTCTTTTTTAATTTATCTTTAAATAATATTAATAATATTTTATATCCTAAAAAGATAAATATTATTATCAGAAATTTAAAGGAGTGCTAACTTTATGCGTTCTATATGGTCAGGCTATCTAATGTTTGGAACCATTCTTATCCCTGTAAGATCCTATGCAGCCAGTGAAAACCTGCATATAGGCTTCCACCTGGTTCACAAAACAGACTGTGGCCGTGTTCGATATAAAAAGGTCTGTGAAAAGGATGGTGAAGAACTTAAACCAGAAGATATAGTTAAGGCATATTTCGTTGCAGATGAATGCCTCAAATTCACCGAAGAAGAAATTGAATCCCTTAAACCCCTGGACAATAAAATAATGAAGATTCATGGATTCTGCAATTTCGAAGAAATACCCACAGTGGCAATGGGTCGCCCGTATTACCTGGGCACAGGGAAAATGCAGAAGGGAAGCTTAGGTGCAGAAAGTTTCCATCTTTTAAAAAGTGTAATGGAAAAAAGTGGTAAAGTTGCTGTTATAAGATGGGTTTCACATACAAATGAGTATCTGGGAATGATGCAATCCTACAAAAAGGGTTTTCTACTTAAACAGCTCTTATATGAAGAACAGGTGCGCTCAATAGATCAGATAGAAATTGAAGAGAGCGAAGTTGACCAGGAGCTCCTGGAAATGGGTTTGCAGGCAGTTGAAAAAATGAGCTTAGATTTTGACTGGAGCCAATACACTGAGACCTATACCAGAGAAGTGAGGAAACTCATAGAGAAGAAAGCGCTGGGCGAAGAAATAGAAGAAACAGAGTTTAAACTTGCTGAAACCAGATCTCTGGAAGCTGAATTAGAGAAGATGCTTGGTGAGATATAATGATAGAGCCCATGCTGGCTCAGCTCATACATCCACCTTTAGAACTTAAAGGAGCATGGCTACTTGAACCTAAATTTGATGGAGAAAGAATAATAGCCGAATGCAAAGATGGAAAGATTAATTTGTGGACCAGAAGACATGTGGATGCCTCAAATAAATTTCCAGAAATCATTAAATCATTAAAAAATCTTGAAAGCAGTGACTGGATATTGGATGGTGAATTAACAGTTTCTGGTGGATTTCGGAGATTATTGAAGCGTAATGTGGAGGATTCTCTTAAAATAAGGATCTTATCTAAAAAGATCCCTGCTAAATTTAATGTTTTTGATGTTTTAAGATGGAATGGGGAAGATCTTTTTGATAAACCGCTTGTAGAGCGTAAAGCAGTTCTTCTTAAGATTTTGCCTGCTGATAAAGGGCTGGAATTGGTTCCATTCCGTAAGTCTGATAATTCCTCAGTTGAGAATGTTTTTAAAGAATATGTTAATGAAGGATACGAGGGAATTATTCTTAAAGATGCATATTCACGTTATGAGTCGGGAAAAAGACCCGGAACCTGGCTGAAACTTAAAAGAGATGATACAGTAGATGTGAATATCATCGGGGCAACAAAAAGCGATAGCAGCCTCCCCTTCGGCGCCCTGATGATGGAAAGAAATGGTAAATACTTTGGAAAAGTGGGTAGCGGTTTTACCGACCAGGATCGAACGGATATTCTAAATATTTTAAAGGAAAATCAGAACTCTCTTCAAATTGATGTACCTCAAGAATTAAAAGGGCAGATATTGATTACGACTAAACCTTTACTTGCAGAAGTCAGAGTCAATGAAATCTATCATGATTCTCCCAGGGCCCCGGTTTGGGTCAGGTTTAGATGGCAGTGAATTAGTAAAAAATTTTATCTGGGTTAGACTGGAATGGATTTGAAAATCATTGGGCTTGCTGCTCTGGTAAATGCTGCTTTAACCATTGCATTATCATTTATTTTTTTCCCTCTTTTGTTTTTAGGCCCTATTATTGGAGGATTCTTATCATCCTATCCTGGCAAAGGATATGAAGATTACGATGTCATGAAAAGGATGGAATGGTTGTTAGGGCTATTTCAGGTTTAATTGGCGGTCTAATAATAAGCTTATTTTTCATTTTGAGCATTGGGGATTTAAGTATCATAACAGACTTAATATCTGCACAAATAGGAGCAATAGGCGAGAATATCTTAATTAAAGTGTATATTGTCTTCAATTCTCATTAATCATAAGCTTCATTTTAGGGCTTATTGGAGGAGTACCTGGAGTCAAATTCAAAAGGTAATGCCTCTTAACATAGAATAAAAATTTGTCGGAAAATATAATTTTATTAAATAATCTTCACATTTTTATCTTTAAGCAAAATGTTTTGGAGGACTTTTGCCACAAATCATTTAAATAATTTTGACCTAATTAAGCATATGGAAGTTGAAAATAACATAATTCTGGCTCTCGACGTTTTAAATATGGAAGATGCCATGGTAATAATTGAAAAGGTTTCAGATTACATAAATACAATTAAAATTGGTTATCCACTGGTTTTAAGCGAAGGACTCCGTTCAATAACCTTTATTAAGGAAAATTTCAACTGCAGAATAATAGCCGACTTTAAAGTTGCAGATATTCCAGAGACCAATGAAAAAATAGTCAATTTAACCTTTGAGGCAGGGGCAGACGCCATAATAGTCCACGGTTTTACAGGAAATGACAGCGTAAAAGCATGTTTGGATTCAGCCAGAATTTACGGCAAAGAAATATTCCTTTTAACTGAAATGTCCCATCCAGGTGCTTCAATGTTTATACAACGGCATTCTGAAGCTATTGCAGTTATGGGCGTTAAATTAGGGATAAACAAATACGTAGGGCCTTCAACTAAACTGGATAGACTCCAAAAGATTAGAAACATTATCGGCCCTGAATCATTTCTGATTTCACCTGGAGTTGGAGCTCAAGGGGGAGATCCTAAAGCAACCTTAAAATTTGCAGATGCATTAATAATTGGAAGGTCAATTTACCTTTCTAATGACCCTGAAAAAGCAGTTGAAGATATAATAAATAGAATTAATCCTTAAATCATCCCGTACTGTTAAATATACTGTAAAATCTGTGGTATATTGATTCAAATTTAATTCCAGCAAATTCATAGGCAAGTTCGAATGTTAAAAACAGTATAAATGTTCCAAATGTCATAAAATGCACTCCATAAATCTGGAAAGCAGGATAAATACTGTTTAAAAATCCAAATGATGCAAGCACTAAAATTGCGGTTTTCAGGGTAAATCTATAATCAAAGAATGTTTTTAGGAATTTATTTTTATAAAGTCTTGGTTCATCATTTCCAATTTCATCAATAAATGCGGCGATTGAACATATTACCAGTGTACCAATTCCAATTGCTGGAAAGCCAATTAAGAATGTAATCATTAAAAATATAATTGCTGTGACAACATGGTTAATGCAGTTTATCTTTTTGGCAAGGAAGGTCCCTATAAAAACTCCAAAGAATATATAAGCAGCGTCCAGACTAACTGTAACCATATATCCAAAGAATAGTCCACATAAAGCTCCTGCAAGTATTCCCAGAATCCTGTCATTCTTTTTATCGTGCATATCGTCAGATATTTTCATGAAAAAGCCCGATAATGGATAGAGAAGAATTTCTAACACGTTAAAACTCCTTAAATAATTTAAAGCAGGTTTTATAGTACTCTTTATTTGTTTTTATTTATAATTTCCCTTGCACCAGCAACCATTATGGGAAAAATAATGGTGGCGTCCCCAACAACGGTTACAAGATTGGAACCGGTTTTTGCCTTTGCCCATGACTTGGCTTCCTCTAATGGAGCGCCGCTTAGACTTCCACTTTCACTTCTATCCATTGTAATTTGAATAGCCGCGTCAACGCCGCCTTTAAGCAAATTCGATGCCAGTGTGTAATGTTTGGGAAGTCCTCCTCCAAGCATGAGTGCAGCAACCTTTTTTGAGCTAAAAACAATGTCAGAAAGCTCGTGCATGTCTGCAACGGCATCAAGATGAAATTCGTTATCCTGGGTGAACATCCAGAGCTGCAGGCCCAACATACTGTCTATTAAGCCTGGGGCATAAACAGGAACGCCCTTTTGAGCAGCAATTTTAAGTATGGAATTCTCATCATCAACATTATTCCCAATTTGGGTTAAAAATTCCCTTATGGAGATGATTTTATTTTCTTCTGCAATTTTTTTTATTATTTCGCTTATTTTAGCTTCGAATACTTCAAAATCTTCTGTTTTTGTGTACAGATCTCCTATTCTACCCATCCCCTGCTGGCACAGTTCATCATCATCGATATGGATTCCTTTATAATGGCTTCCTCCAAAGGATTCAACGAGATCGTGGGTAATATTAGCTCCACTGGTAATTAAAACATCTACATAACCCTTATTTATTAAATCAGCAATGATTTTTCTGAGCCCTCCAGGTACGAGAGGCCCTGCAACACTTAAAAAAACGCTGGTTTCATTATCCACGACTGAATTAGCTAATAACCTTGTAGCTCCGGCTAATTTCCCCGCACCGAGAACTCCGGACTTTTCCATCTCTTCTATTAGTTCAAGCACGCTCATCTGATTTTTAATGTCCATATGCCGGATTTTCAGTCTTCCACAACCTTTTTTAGATTTAATTTCAAAATTAAAGATATTATTATTAAAAATAGTGATTTTAGAAAAAGTAAATTTAATTATTTTAAACCTGCGATTTTATCTAAGAGATCTGTTCTTGTAATTATTCCAACAGGGATCTGATTATCATTTACTACAATAAGGCGGCCTATTCTGTTTTTATACATGATTTCGATGGCATCTGAAATCATTAACTCTTCTTCTACAGTAAAAATATTCTTGGACATTATGTCCTCTACTTTCTGATCTTCATTATGTTGGGCAATGGCCTTTGTTATGTCGTTTAATGTTAGAATACCCACAACTTCTTTGTTTTCAATTACGGGTGCTCCTTCAATTTCTTTGCTGGATAAAATTTTAGCTGCTTCTTTTATGGGTATATATGGCTTTAAGGTTATCAGATCATGGCTTGCAACTTCGCTTACAGTTTTATGAGGGATACTTCTTATGCTTGTGGTGTCTATGAGTAAAAGATTGTCCATATCGTCCCTTCCAACCACGGTACCGTTTATAACCAGTTTGTTTACAGGTGTTGGACCTACTCTTATTTTATCTCCAAGATCGAGATGTTTTATGTTCCCTATAACTTTTATTGCTGCTTCACACTCACCTGGATGTGGAATACTTGTAAACTCTATTTTTGCAACGTTTAAATCTTTTATTTTGTCTCCATTTTTAAATATGGGTACAAGGGCTTCTTTATCAATGGCACTAATATTTAGAGCGTGGTATGCCTCTATTGTTGGTTTATAACCTCCTCTCGGCCCAGGGACCCCTTTAACAAGCCCAAGACTTCTTAAAGATTGCATCTGGTTTCTTATTGTACCGGGATTGCGATTCATAATTTCAGCAATTTCTTCTCCCTTAATGGATTTGCCCTTAGAATTTCTATATAGATTTATCAGACTTTGCAGTATTTCTTTCTGGACGGAAGTGAGCATAGAACCACCAAAGATATTTCTTAATTATTTATAATTATAATTATTTATCTATCATGATTATGTATATAAGTTTGTATTTACCTGTAATCGTGAAAATTGGAGATCAAAATAAATCTTTGGCTGAACAATGTTTTTATCCCGGGATTATAGTAGAATTTATATAATAAAAAAAACAAAAAATAGATAATTTAAAAGCTCATAACCAATAGTCTAATAATTAAGATATTTATCCTAATAAAAACCTTTAATGCGAGTTTCAATTAAAAAATTAGATTAAGAGCATTAAAAATTAACTATTCTACTATTTCTGCAAAAGCAAAATTTCTTCTTATGGAATTAATTCTAATTTTAACTTCATCGCCAACTTTGGCACCATTTACAAAAACTATGAAACCTTCTATTTTAGCAATGCCGTCTCCATCTCTTCCCATATCTTCTATTTTAACATCGTATTCTTCCCCTTCATTAATAGGGGCAGAATTTCCTCTATTTGAGTAATTATCTCTTCCGTAATTATTTTTGAACAATTTTTCACGTCCTTAATATGGCCTAAAAAGGCACAAATAAGTTTCTATCTTTGATACTATATAAAATAATGTTTTAAAACCATCGAAAATCAAATATTTTCGGAGCGCAGAAAATCATTTGAAATTTACAATTTCGATGCAGAAAAAATCTTTGATTTTTGTATGCTGTGATTTTCTAGCGAAAGAAAAAGAAAAAATTAATTCATTGGTTAAATAGCTTAATTTAATATTCATGTACTCTCAGATGCTTTATCCAACTGCTCCTTCATCTCCCTAACTCTTCAGCTCCTTCTGCATCGCCGAAACCATATCACATACCTTATATTTTCCAAATTCTCTCTTCTTGAATTTAAGAAATTATTTAAATTAATAAAAACATAGATATACAGGTAAATTATTATAAATTTATTTTAAGACTATTTTAGGTTTCTCAATGTCTATAGAATTACTGATATCAAATAAAGTAAATAAGGGCTTTAATCTATGATTTTTAATTATATGGGGTGATAAGATGAATTTAGAAGAATTAATTCATAAGAAAAAGAATCTTTTAGAGCAGATAAGTACATACGAAGAGCTTCAAACTGGATTGGAGTGCATAAAAAGGTATAATAGGGAAAATTATTCTAATGAAAAACTAAAAGTGTATACCAATGCCTATGAGCCACATCATGAGGAAATAACAGAGTCCAATGTAGCTGATATATTAGAACAATTAACTAATAATTTATTGGAAATATCAAAAAAGATTAATTTTATGAAAAATTCAACTAAATAAAAAATAATTAAACAGAACCCTTCAAACGTTCTAATTCCTTCTGCATCGCCGAAACCATATCACACAGCTTATATTCTGGTTCTTCAACTCTCGGTAATTTATCTTCAATTCCTTGTACTCAGCAATAATACTGACCGGAGGCTTCATGTTATTTACAGTGATATGCTCCATATATTTTAAGTAAATCTCTTTTAAACTATCCTGATCGGCGAGGAGTATGTATCTCTTATCAGTCTTTGTATTTATGGCCCATGAAATGTTCACGTATTTCCTCAGGCATACCAGCATTAATCAACTGAGTATTGAAGAACTTCCTCATCATATGGCTTTTGCTTTACGGAATTCGTCAGCTTCCCCTGGTTCCCAGACTAAATACTCATTTAAGCGTCTGTACAGTTTTGTAGTGCTAATGGTGTTAGATGTTTCCCTCCTGATTTGTAACTGGCAAAAAGTGCTTCATCTGGTTTTGGATCCACTCTTTCAAGTTTTAGATATGTTTTTATTGCTTTAATTGCTTCCTCACTGAAGAATGTAGTGAATTTAACCCCTGTCTTCTTCCTCCCAAGATTTAAATGACAAACCCTTCGATAATTATCTGTATTTTCGTCGAAGACTTTACATACGCCTTCTTAGAAGTCTTTGAGTTTTAATTTGACCATATCTGATGATGCAAGCCCTGATGAAGCTTGTGCCAGTATCATGCTTTCACTTTCAAGGATTTGGCAGCACTGATAATGTCTCTGATATCTTGTTTAATTAACCCATTTCTTTTATTAGGCTTCTGTTTTAAGCGTATGGCTGTTTTATTACGCCACAAACTACAGTATAATCCAAAATATAACTATTTCTTGCTTCAATAGTAATAGTTGCAATTTTAGAGCTTCTTTTGAACCTTTTTAACGTCTTCTCCTCGACTTATTTCTTGCTTCAATAGTAATAGTTGCAATTTTAGAGGTTATAATCTGGGTGCCTTGGGGAATGGAACAAAACTAAAAAAACACGTTCTGGAAGTGTTGTTTTGGAACGAAATATAAGAATGGAACGAAATTGAGAATATGCTGGCGCTATAATTGTTAATTTTATTTTTTTGTATTTTTTAACAATTTACTAAACTGGCATGTTTATTTTGTCATCAGAGCGTTTAATGAAGTTTTATGGATTACAAATCTTTAAATAGCAGTGGCTATTATTGGAAATTTCTTAATGTTATTATATCAGCCAGAATGATTCGACATGTTACGAAAATAGTTTTAAATATCATTGCTTTGTGACCATATATTTGGTCTATACTGTGTTTCCCTTTAATTTCAGTAACTCTTTTCTAAATTGGGACTGAGTTCTTACTGATACTGGCTATAATATGCATAATAATAGCAACAATAGTAGAAATTTACCTCCTGATAACTGGAAAACAAAAATTAAGAGAAAATTAAAAAACTAATATGAATATAAGGTTCTACTTTTATTTTTACAATATCTTTTAAAGTCAAAACGATATTTTCATTTTTTTTCATCGCTATTGCATCGTATGGCGAAATATTATTTATAGTTAAAAACGTAACATATTAAACAAATATTTTTTGGATAATCTAAATAAATCACCTTTAATAATGTTTAAAGCACGTAAAACGATTTTATGAATTTAATATTAAAAACATGGATTATTCAATATAAGAAAAATGAATTTGTTGAAATTTGTTCTGGATTTTATGAATTTCAAGGTGAATCCCACATCATTTCAATAGCATGAAACCGGCAATGAATAGGAATATGGATGAAAAAGCATTATATGGCGGTTTAAATAAAAAAGATGCAGATCAAAATAGCAAAAGCGTCTGAAAAGAGCTGATTGTACAGAATTGTAATAAAACTAAAATACTGCTTTTAACATAAAAAGAACAATGAAAAATATAGAACCTATACCAGTAAAATCACCTTTAAAGGGGGAGTGGATGGTCCTAAATAGCCCTGGTACTAAAGTTCCAAGCCATGGTACAGATTTTCTGGGAGAAACCTATGCTTTTGATCTTTTACAGGTTGATTGGAGTCATAAACCCTTTAAATTCTACAAAAAAAGCATTTTAGATTATATTTTAGGTAAAGTACATTTAAGTGATTGTTACTGCTACGGAAAACCTATTTATGCACCGATATCTGGCACTGTGGTAGAAGCCCTTGATGGATATCCTGAACGTGACCCTGTCCAGCCTTTCCACGATATTTCTGTGGCTTTTAAGAATGCATGGTTTTTTGATCCGCAAAAACACAGCATTCAGGAAGTTGCAGGCAATTTTATCATTATTCAAAGGGATGAAACATGTGTGGTTCTTGCACATATGAAAAAAGGTTCTATAAAAGTAAATAAAGGTGATGAGATTAATTCTGGAGATTTAGTTGGTAATGTTGGCCATTCTGGTAATTCTACAGCACCCCATCTTCATTTTCACCTTATGGACAGTCCTGATCCAATTATTGCTAATGGTATTCCCTGTTGTTTTAGGGAATATGAATTATATCTTAATGGCAGCTGGATTAAAATCAAATATGGAATACCAAGAAATGAGGATAGAATTCGCTTTTAGACGTTTTATTTTTTCCATCTTTACTATTCAACTTAGACTGCCCAGTGTCATCAGACCTTAAAGTGTTTCATCGTTATACTCGACTTAAACGAATAAAAATAGTTAAATTAATGTCAAATGACATCAAACCATTTAACTTGAGTTTATACTTTCAATCGTTATTTCTCGCTTCATGCAAAACACTACGCAGCACAACTCTAAATTCATCCGGCATATCCATATAAGAACCATGATGGCCGGGGAATGTTACCAATTCACAGTCTAGCTTTTCTGCAAGAATTTGAGCTGTCTCCGCATACTATTTTTTCCTTTCAAGACCCCACTTTCCAACTGCCATAAACATCTTGACCTCATTTTTCTTGATTATCTCAACATCAGGCAGATAATTAGTAAAAGCAACAGTTCCTGCTTCACCAGGAATTCAAAGTCAATTTTTTAATTGATGCCCTGATCCCAACCAACTTATAACTTTTTGAAGTCTTCATAATATTGTTTTGAGCACTGCTTAGCTTTCGTAAAGGAATTCCAGCACCGACTGTGAACCTGAGCGCACCAATATAAGGACCAAACAAGAAAGACATCTAGTAGACACCTGTGAAGAAACGCCGCCATTTTTTAGCCTTAGGATGCACCCGCGCCACTGGAGCCTCTTGCACCACGAGTGCTCGAACTGGAATATACACTGTAAATTCATCTGAAAGTATGTACCGAGCTTCATAAGGTGCTATGATGCATTTATGCCCCTGTGTAGGAAAATAACACCCAGAACACCCCATTTGTCTGTATCCAATTGTAGTTCCGTCTTTTGAAGTTACAAAACCTTAGTATATTTTTGTTTTTCACTCATATCCAATTCTCCATCTAATTGTTTGATCCAAATTTTAGAAATCTACAAATGTATTGATACCTTTACAGAAATTTTAACTCCTCATAATCATCTAATTTCCCATCTTTACCTGCTAATTTTTATGTTTTTCATTGATATTTGTAGATTATGAAAAATCGTTATTTTTTGAAGAATTATGTTGAGTAAAGGTTCTACTTTCTATTTCTCAATACAGATTAAGGACAAGAATATTTTTAAAATAGTTTAAATGAATAATATATACTAAATTTTAGATTTAGCTCTTTAAAATAAGTATTTTTGCTTATGCATGGTGTTTTGGGCGGGATTTTTTAATTATTTATCTATCATAATTATTCATGTGTAAGTTTGTATTTCCATAAAAAAGTTAGAAGATTTCAATATTAGAGCAATTGATTGATGATTGTTTAATAGATTTTGGAATTGTGTATGTAGGATTTTTAATCAGATGATTGATTGTTAAGCAGACTTGATGGACCTCTTGATATGTCCATTAGATTAAATTATTAAACTTCTAATTGTCAATTTTCTTAAAATAGTGTTTTTTTAAGTTCTTGTAGGTTTTTGGAGATGAAAGGGGTAGCTTTGGGGTCTGCGAGTATTTTCAACTGTTCTTTACCAGTATCTTGATAAGCTTTGTTTAAAATCTGTTGAAGTTCTGGAACTGGCATTTCAATTATTTTCCTGATTTTTGCAAGGTTATCAGATGAAAGCTGGCTTTTATAATCTTCTATTTGCGATTGGAAAGTTTTTACTACATTTGTATTGGTGGATACAACACTTTTTAATATTATTGCTGGAACCTTAATGAGCTGGTCAAGTGCCTCTAATACATCATTTTCAGTTATCTCTATATTTTTTGAATTCATTATGTTACTCTCCAATTCAAATTGTGATTTTTAATGTTTCTTATTGTTTTTTGCTTTTATATGGATATTTATTTTTCTATCCTGCAATATCTTAGTGTTATGTTTTTAATTTCCTTTGGTCCAATAACTTAATTAAGGATTTGGTATTGGAAATTGTTTAAAACTAAAAAAAAGGTTTCAATGGATTTATTATCTGTTTAAAAATAATTTAACCTACTAAAAGTAATCAATTAATAAAATATGGTTTGTTTTTTTAAGTTTGAAAAAAATTAAATTTAAAGTTAATACAATTTATAATAATTCTTATGATAATAGAAAGTGTCAAATGTGGAAGATGTGAGAAGTGGTTTAAAAGGGAAATACTCGAATTTAAGGAGATTGAAAATCAGGGAAAGTTGATGGATATCTATGTCCAGAATGCAACGAAGAATAAAGAAGAAGGTATAAAACCAGTAAAAAATTAAAAATAACATTTCAGTGAATGGAACTGACGCAAATTTCACTAAAATGTAAATGAACTCTTAATGAATTCATTTTTCTTAACGCTGGTTTTAAATCGATGTGCATAGATTTTTCTAGCCCTTTGATCTTTTGTTTAGCTTCTCTGACTCTCTGCACAATTTCTGTCATCTCTGCTGGTTCCAGATAGTCCCATAGCGATTTATCATATCTTAGTTTGGCTATGATGTTCCACCAGTTTACTGAATTCTTTTTCATATCTATCCACCTCCATTGATCATGGATGAACGTATAAGGATTTATTAAATGTATAAATGAACATAGATAAAATAATAAATTAGTATTATGGATGTAAATAGATAGTATAGTATTTCATTAGGTTTAAATCATTAATAAGCTTTTCTATATTATTATAATACTATATTACTTAATTAATTATATTATTACACGTATAAAGTGATTTTAATGTATTGTTATTTATTCTACATTTTTTAGTAATATGGTAGTTATAATTTTAATTGAAATCAGTTGAGACATTATCATGGCCAAAAAAGATTTGGACTTACACAATAAATTTGAATTAATTTAAAAAAAATAACATTATAAAATGAACTTTTAAAAATGAAAGAAAATTATCCTTATTCCCTCCAAAACAAAATTTTAATGGATTTTAGGAGTGGTCCGGTACTCCTTATTGAAAATATAGCTGTAGAGTTAGCAAGGAGTACCGCTATATACTATTATTTTTATAGGATTTAAATTAAACGGTTTATTGTGACAATAGTCACATTATATTGATAAATAGGTTCATAAAAGTCTATTGCACATATTTGGATAATTTAAAGCTAATTTTATGAATATAAATTAAAATGCATGGATATTAAGACTTTTAAAACTCATTTTTATTTGATCAAAGGGATTGTAAATTTTTGATTAATTTTTATGTGTTCTGGGACTATAGAAGTACTATTTATACAAATTTTTTTAAGGTATACCCATCAAAAATGAAATTAGAGATTTTTAGAAATATTTTACACTATCATTTCACCGTATTTGTATATGTAATATTATTTTATTATCAATAATACAAGGTGTTGATTTATAAATTTTGAAGTTTAACAATTATTCCATATGAAAATTAAAGTTAAACAGAACCCTGAAGCCCCGGAACTAATCCATTTTTTAGAGGAGGCACTGTCTAAAAGGGCATTTATAATACTGGTATCTTGCTGTAGAATTGAATACAGGGGAAGAGCAACAAGTAAATTGGGTTTGGGTGATCGAACAATCGTAATAAAGTCTGATGGGTCATTTTTAGTACATCAGGATCGTAATTTAGAGCCTGTAAACTGGCAGCCTCCTAACTGCAAGTTTAAGGCGATAATCAACAATGGAAAGGTGTATATTACAGGATTTAGAAGGAATCCTCATGAATCGCTGGAAGTAGAGATAAATAAAACATATCTGGCCTCTTATCATGTGGGTACTGATTCTAAAACCCTTCAATTAGCAGGTTATGAAGAGGACATGAGAGAACTTATTTTTAGAGAACCTCACTTGATTGAAAAAGGTTTCAGGCCAACTTCCAGGGAATATGCTGTTACCAATGGATTTATAGATGTTTTGGGTAAGGATAGAAATGGTAATCTGGTCATAATTGAATTGAAAAGCAGGCGCGCGGGAATAAATGCTGTTAAACAGTTGAAGAGATATTTCGATGATTTTATGGATGATAAAAAGTTTGTAAGGGGGATTCTGGTTGCACCATCTATTAATGAAGATGCATTGGCCCTTCTCGAAAAGTATCAAATGGAATTTAAGGAATTGGAACCTCCTAAAGAGATTAATCATGAAGAAATTTTGACGCTGGACTTTTTCAAAAAATAATTTTATCATATGACTGGACTATTTTTTTCTTCTTCATTTTTTAATTTTTATAATAATGAAATTTCATCGCCAAATACTTAAACTTCTAATTTTAGTACTGTTAAATTAGGATTTAATATGGTTTAATTTTATAATAATAGTATTTTTAGGAGGGAATCATGTTGATATACGCTGAAAATTAATGGTAGTTATATTTTTCTAAAATTTAATTATAGAAATTAATATAATGATTATGGTTCATAATAAGACCATGTATCCTAAAAGGTACGGAGTTTCCAGGTTAAATGCTATAAAAGGTGATACCGATGGTTGCTGAAAATAAAATCGAATGGGTTATTCAATGTGATAACTGCGGGAAAGAATACGATATACCTGATAAAATTTCAACCAGTCTTGAGGATATGGAGGGAACCGAACAGTTAGTCCTTGAAACTGCACCTATTTGTCCTTACTGCAATACTTTAAATTCCAGACTTGCTAAGCACGTATTTTGAAATTTCAGTTGGAATTTTTTTTTATTAATTAGCAATTTATTCATTTAAGGATTTCCCAGAGAAATCCTTATAGTGAATTTATATATAATGATTCTAGTGGATCTTCTTTTTATAGTTAAAAACGTAACATATTAAACAAATAATTTTGGATAATCTAAATAAATCACCTTTAATAATGTTTAAAGCACGTAAAACGATTTTATGAATTTAATAGTTTAAACATTTAGGTCATTCACTAATTTTCCACTGCTTTTTAACTGTATAATAAAAGAAATAATTGAGGTTAAGGGTATTAAGTACAAAGGTGATGAAAGGGTTCATTACAATCTGGAGTATTTCATGAAAATGAAAATCTTATTATATTTCCCTTCAAAGATTTGATAAGGTCTATAATGAAACAATGGAGAATTTAGATGTCTAGGGAGATAAAAAAAATTCTCTAAATTCCAAATCAGCCAACAACCCAAAAAAGATTTGGAACAGCTAAATGATTGGATTAACCTCGTTAAAGAGGAAATGAACCTCCTGATTACTTTTGATATGCAGACAATCCTTGAATCATTTGGAGGAGATCGAAAAAGAGTTAAAAATCCAAAAAAAAAATTCAAAATACGCGGTTAAATGGAAAAAATATAGTGTTTAATAGGTCTTTAAAATTATTAGATTTCAATAATATTTTGCAATTCTTTTTAGTAGTTTTAGGGGTGCTCGCCCATCTAAACCAATGTCATCCAGTTCTTTAATCACTTTTTTAATAGCATCGTCTGATTTTAATCTGGATCTTAGATTCTGGATGTTTATATCCATCTTTGAATTTTTTAGAAATCTTTTAAAATCAATTAGTTCTTTTTCTTTAAATTCTTTTAACCGAGATTTCTTAAAATCATCCAGTTTTATGTCTTTAAATTCTTCTTCCTCTAATTCTTTAAAGCTTTTATATTTTATGGTGTTTGAATCATGATATGTAACTTTCATGTTATTTATTTTGGATATTGGGTTTTATTAAAATTTCTAATCATCTGAATAAGGTTATATGAAAAAGGATTAATAGGTACTTTCAACCAGGCCATCGTCTTCAAAATCATTATAATAAGCAATTCTTGAATAATATTCGCTGAAATCCATTACATATTTATTGATAAAAAGTTCAAGTTCCTTTTTTTCATGGGGAACTTTTCTGCTTGGAAGGGTTACAATCATTTCAATTCTGGCTCTTTTTTTAAATTTGACGTTGAACTCTCCCTTGCAGTCATAGCCCAAATAAATATGGTATTTCTTTATCTCTTCATCAATGTATTCAAGCATTTCTTCTTCCAGTTCGTCATCTTTGAATTTAAACCTGATTAAATAGATATTTGGATCTTCATTATTTAGTACCTTAAAACCTTCAAATTCCAACATTTTATGCCCTTCTATTTACAAATTAACCTTTAAGCTGATAATAATTAGTATCAAGCCAATAATTGCAACTTTGCTCATACTATATGTAACTCTATCTTGATTATTTAAAATATTTGCTTTAATAAAATAGTACAAAACTAGTATTACATTCAATTTTTTCTATAATTTTATATTTAAATCACATCCAGACATTTGAATACTGGAATTTTAAAATAAGAAGTAAAAATTGAAACATCAAGTACATAAATCATTGAAATATCCCAGAATTCAATATTTACCTCGTATTCAGTAATCTAATAAATTTGTCCTTGTCTTTAACCATGAAAGAATATTCAAACTTGTAGTCACTAATACGAATGTCCTTCAAAGGATTAATTGACGTTTCAGGTATTACTGGGGAGTCTTTTGGGTTGCTTTTGCTTATAATGTTTTTTTCAAACCAGCTTGCGTCTTCCATATTATCAAAACCAATTTTAAGAATTGTCTTTTGATAAAGGATACAGCACTCATTGAATCTACTTAAAAAAACATTCTTTATTTCACTAAAGATTTTTTCGTCTTCCATGATGTAATATATTATAGGACTTTTGTAATAAATCTTTTGTTTCATAAATTATTAAAACTGATAATAATACAGCACTAAAATTAACTTAAAATAATAAAAAATTAAATTTTATTATTTATTTTTTTATAAATTAGCTTAATATATTAATTTAAAGGATAATTAAAACATATAATAAATTATAATGTAATTAAAAATTTAAATTTTTGATTTTAGCTTTTTAGCCTTTATTTTCAGCCTGTTTTTATATTCAATGTAGTTGTATGGATTTTCGTCTTTATTATTAAAGGGATTCACTGTTAATTTTAATTTATGTAACGCCGGGCTTAATTTTATACTTACGTATTTATCCAGTCCTTTTATTTTCTCTTTAGCTTCCGTGATTCTTTGAACGAGTTCTATTACCTCTGCAGGTTCAAGATAGTCCCAAGTGGTGTTGTCATGGTCAATTTTGTTGATTATGTTCCACCAGTTAACGTTTTTTCTCAACTTATTCCCTCCAGAAGATAATTAATAAAAAAATTAAAATGGAGATGTTAAAATAAAATTCTTGATTTTCTCAAACGATAATTTTACAGTATAATATTGTATATTCTGGATAATATACCTTTCTAATTGAATTTGGGTAATAACTTGTATTATTTTTACTATTACGTAAAACGGTTTAACGCCATATTATTCTCTTAAAGTCCAATATAAGTTAAATTCATTCTCTTTATGATTAAATTAGAAGTACTATGTTCTTGTAAAGATTCATTAGATTTATAATTAAACAAATTAATAAATAAATTTCTAATATATTTAATTAATCATTAAAATTTCAAAATTATCTTTGATTCTGTAACTGGACATTTTTATTGATTTAAAATTTTTTTTAATATGCTATTAATAATAAGTTATATTATATTTTGAAATTTCAACATGGAATCCCTTTTTGAATACTAAAGATTTATTTAGTATTAATTACAATAATATAATAAGAATAGAATAAAAAATGTGAATATATATCTTCTGATATTTAAATTTAATTTGACTTTAAAAGGGTTAAATTAGTTTTAATATTAATTTTAATCTATTCTGGCATAAAGAGGGGTTAAAGAATGAGATATTTAATTTGTAGAGATTGCATGGGCTATTACAGATTGAAGGATGATGAATATATAGATGATTTTGAAAGCTGCACCTGCAATGGGGAATTGTACTATATAACCAATTTAAACAAGTATATAAAAGAAACATTAAGTAAAAATGCTAAATAAAGAAATTCAGCAATAATTAAGGCTTAATTAAAAATCAATTATTATATATTATTTTATTGATCATTAATCTAATTTGCAAGTTATATAACACCTAATTAACTTATTTCTGCTCAGGATGTAATCATAAATCCTATTTCAGGGTATTTTGGGATAAAAAGTTAATATTTAATTTAATTAGATTATAGAATATAATTTGGGCAAGATATAAATAACGTAAAATCAGTTTAAATATTAGAAATTAAGTTAGGTGGCATGATGGCTTTTCATATAATGATAGTCCCAACTCTGGGTTGTCCTTCAGATTGCAGTTACTGCTGGAGTTCTGAAGAAGGATCTCATGTGATGAGTATTGAAACAATTGAAGAAATTGTAGGGTGGCTCAAAGATTTTAGAAGCGAACCGATTACCTTTACCTTTCATGGTGGAGAACCTCTCCTTGCAGGATACGATTTTTACAAAAAAGCCCTTCCATTACTTACTGATGAGCTTAAAGACTTTAAACCAGCACTTGCTATCCAAACAAATCTCTGGTGTATGGTTGATGAGCTTGCAGAACTCTTTGCAGAGTATAATATCCCGATTGGTTCAAGTTTAGACGGTCCTAAAGAAATTAATGATTTTCAAAGGGGTGAAGGATACTTTGAAAAGACAATGAAGGGCTATAAAATTGCAAAAGCACACGGTTTAAAGGTGAGTTTCATTTCTACATTTACATCTTATTCTATTGATTTTATGGAGGATGTTTTCAATTTCTTCCTTGAAAATGATTTAAATCTTAAGTTACATCCTTCTCTACCCTCTTTACGCGATGAAAATCCAGAAAAATGGGCTCTATCTCCAGAAAAGTATGGAGAATTATTGATCTATCTTTTAGATCAGTATCTAGAAAATATAGATAGAATCGAGCTTAAAAACATCGACCACCTCTGTAAAAATGTTTTCACACGAAGGGGAACAGTATGCACATTTGTAGATTGCATGGGGGACACATTTGCCGTAGGGCCAGAAGGGAGCATATACCCCTGCTACCGTTTTGTAGGAATGCCTGAATATGTAATGGGCAGTGTTTATAATCATCCATCTGTAGAAGACCTTCAAAGATCCAAACCAGCAATGCTTCTCCAGGAATTTAAAGATCGTGTAGATACAGAATGTGCTCATTGCAATTACATTAAATTCTGCAGGGGAGGATGTCCTTACAATGCTTTAAAAATTAACAAAGAAACAAATAAAGCTGAAATTATCGGCGTTGATCCTCACTGCACTGCTTATAAAATTATTTTTAAAGAGATAACTGATAGATTGAATAAAGAGTTCTTATCATCCGGTATGATGCGTCCAGGTTCAAATGAGGGACAATCAAAGCCAGGAATAATGTCAATAATGCTTAAACGTATTTAAAATTATTTGGGAATGACCATAAAGATAACTTTCTTTATTAAATGTATAATATTTGTTAAAAGTATTATTCGGCTGGTTTTATAAAGGAAATTTTGCGGTCTTCTTAGCTTTAAATTCTAATGGTGGAGGAATTAAAATTTCAAAGGTTGAATTTACTGTTTCAAACATTAAAAAATGTTTATGCCCTGAATGTCCTGTTCAGGCAGTAAGCATATGTGTAGAGGGTAAAAAAAGAATAATGGCTCAGATAGCCTGGAGCAGTGAAAGTGGAATGTATTTTGAAGCAGACAGAGTGCCTGGAATGTATTGTTCAACTGGAAAAGCCATTTGTAAAGATATTGATCCACAGAAAAAGTGCAGATGCAGAGAATGTGAGGTCTGGAAAGAGTATAATTTAGGAGAAGATTTTCCAGAGTTATATTATTGTCAGTATGGCCAAAAAGAGTAGCTAAATTTTACATTCTTTAAACACGTATCCACATTCTGTACAGCGAAAGTGAGATCCCTCAGGAGCTTTGCTTCCTGTATGCTTGTATTCGACTCCAATTATGGATCCTGAAGGATCATCACTTCTAATTATGTGCTTATCTACGCAACCGCATTTTGGGCATTTACAACTAAGTTCCTCAGTTTTCATGATTTTTTTCTCCATTAGTAATTAAATTTATTGTTCGTATATATCCGAAGTATTACTTTAATCTATAATATAAATATTGTTATTTTTGATAAAATAATCCATAAAAATAAACCTTAAACACATTTAATACTTATTAAAAGAAAAAATGTAATAACATACCTTTATTCTTCCATATATTGGATATTTTCATTATTATGCAATTAAAATGTTAATTTTTATTATATAAGAGGCTGTCCAAATAATTCAAAATCAGAGAAAAAAATAAGGGCAAATAGGGC